>JALZIL010000076.1 GCA_030860305.1 Actinomycetota bacterium | reverse complement strand
TCGCGAAGGTGTCCGCGCCCTCGACCTGGTATTCACCGGCGCGCCCGGTCACCTGTCGGCCGGCATTTAGAAGCATCCTTACGCAGTGGCGCCCACCTGATGCCCGCCGCCGATCAGACCACCGCTGGGGTTTATGGCAGGCGGCCGTCGATCTCGAGACCGCCGTTCTCGATCGCCTTCCAGCTCTCCCCGGGTCGGTGATCCCGACGTGGTCGATGGCCAGGTACTCCGAGGGGGTGAAGCAGTCATGCGTCTCGAGCCCGTCGATGCCGTCCACGTCGTCACCGGCGCGGGCGAACGCGTCCTGCACGGCGCGTCGCACGTGGCAGGACATAGGCACTGGCGGCGCTGCGATCGAGCTTCTGCTGCAGGCCGAGTCCGACCGTACGGTGCCCCAACCCTGGATCCAGGCCATCCGACGCTTGCCGAGTTCAGTATGAGCATCGAGATAGGAGTCCGACACCAGGACCACCCCGGCTCCACCATCGGTGACCTGACTGCAGTCATAGCGGCGCAGCCGACCCTCGACCACCGGGTTGTCGGCCCGATCACCTCCGCCCTGGCCGCTCAGCGTCGCGACGCCCCACCCGCGGGTCTGAGCATTGGGATTGCGCCTGGCGTCGGCGAAGTTCAGGTCGGCGATGGCGCGCAGGTGCTCGTGGGCAGGCCGTAGCGCCGGTCGTACTCCTCGGCGATCCGATCGAACAGGTGTGGCCAGACGAAGCGGGCTTGGTCCCCCTCGTGCCCGACCCACGCAGCCGCTCCCAGGTGGTGGGCCGCAACGTCGCTCGGAACGGTCTTTTCAAGTTCGGCGCCGACCACGAGGGCACAGTCGTAGTGACCTGCCCGCGGGTCGGCCATCGCGGCCAGCACGGCGACGCTTCCCGAGGCACAGGCTGCTTCGTGGCGAGCCGCAGGTACGCCCCAGAGGGCCGGCTCCACCGTCGCCGGCATCGCGCCGAGCTGACCCTGTCCAGTGAACAGTTGCCCGAAAGCGTTCCCCACATGTACGACCTCGACGTCGGTGGCCGCAACCTCGGCGCCATCGAGGGTCTCCCGCACCAACTCGCCGAACAGGTCGGCGAAGTCGAGACCCTCGCGGCGCAGGTTGCGGGCGAAGTCCGACTGGTAGCCGCCCAGCACCCACACATCCGTCCCGTCACCCATGATCGGCCTCCCGGCTGTCGATGCTAGGCGAGGGAGACCAGGTCGATCAGTTCCTCGCTCCAGACGTCCTCGACCCCATCGGGCAGCAGAATCACCTTCTCCGGTGCCAGCGCTTCCACTGCACCCTCGTCGTGGGTCACGAGAACGACGGCGCCCTTATAGGTGCGCAGTGCATCGAGCACCTGCTGCCGGGAGATCGGGTCCAGGTTGTTGGTGGGCTCGTCCAGCAACAGGACGTTGGCCCCGGAGCTGACCAAGCTCGCCAGCGCCAGCCGGGTCTTCTCACCGCCGGACAGAGTGCCGGCCGCCTGGTCGGCAGCATCCCCGCTGAACAGGAACGCGCCGAGGATCCGGCGTAATTCACCGTCAGTGGAATCCGGTGCGGTGGCCCGCATGTTCTCCAACACACTGCGATCGACATCGAGGGTTTCGTGCTCCTGCGCGTAATAGCCGATCCGCAGTCCGTGACCGGGTCGCACCTCGCCGCTGTCCGCGGGTTCGGCGCCGGCCAGGACGCGGAGCAGCGTGGTCTTGCCTGCGCCGTTCAGGCCGAGGATGACCACGCGGGCGCCCTTGTCGACGGCCAGGTCGACGTCGGTGAAGACTTCGAGACTTCCGTAGGACTTCGACAGTCCGGTAGCCAGCAGCGGTGTACGGCCACATTGGACCGGTGTCGGGAAGCGCACCCTGGCCACCCGGTCGGACTGGCGGACTTCGGCCAAGCCGGCCATCAGGCGGTCTGCTCGGCGATCCATCGAGTGTGCCGCCTTGGCCTTGGTGGCCTTGGCTCGCATCTTGTCGGCCTGGCCGCGCAGTTGGTCGACCTTGCGTTCGGTGTTGGC
>JALZIL010000067.1 GCA_030860305.1 Actinomycetota bacterium | reverse complement strand
GCACCTACGAGTCGGCCGAGGCGCTGCAGCGGGTGCTCGACATGGGCGTGGTCGAGGGCGCCACTTCGGCGATCAACCAGATCGACGACCTGGTCGCCTCCTGAGGCGCGCCACGGCCCGGCCGTCCCGGAAATGGAGGCGGCCGGCCGCTCGTGCACCCCGTCCACATCTCTTGAGCGGCGGCATGACCCAGGCTCAGCACCGCATGCACGGGCCAGGTGGGCGGTTGCTCCTGGCACGTCCGGCTCGTCGACGGCGAGCGCGGCCACCGCTCGGGGCGGCCGGATCGAAGCACGTGGCGCAGGCTCGTGGGCGCCAGGAAGGTCGGTGGCCCGACACGGCTGCGCGCTCAGGTTTCGATCGGCGGACAACTCGCGAACATCGTGCGCGAACGACAGTCGGCGTCAGGCCATGTCGGCCCGGTCAGCGTCGTGGGCCAGGAGGGCGATCTGGGTCCGGTTGTTGAGGTCCAGCTTGGTGAGGATCCGTGACACGTGCTGTTTCACGGTCGCCACGCTCATGAACAGCTCGTCACCGATCTCCGCGTTCGACATGCCCCGGCCGACTGTCATGGCGACCTCCCGTTCCCGCTCGCTGAGCCCGGCCAGCAGTGTGCGGGCGCGCTGACAGCGAGCGTTCGCACCGGTGTCGCCGATATGGGCTATGAGCCGGCGGGTCACTGACGGCGAGAGGATGGGCTCACCGGCCGCCACCCGCACCACCGCCCGCAGGATCTCCGCAGGCGGGGTGTCCTTCAGCAGGAAACCGCTGGCCCCGGCCCGGAGGGCGCGCAGCACGTACTCATCGGCACTGAACGTGGTCAGCACGACGATCTCGGGCGGGTCGGGGCGGGCGCGGAGCAGCTCGGTGGCGGCGAGGCCGTCGACCTGGGGCATCCGGATGTCCATGAGCACCACGTCTGGCGCGTATCGGTCGACCGCGGCGAGCACCTCGGCCCCGTCGGCCGCTTCTCCCACCACATCGACACCGGGCGCGCCGCCGAGGATCATCGCCATCGCAGCCCGTACCAGCGGGTCGTCGTCGACGACGAGGACCCGGATCGACCTGGTCACGCCGGCCACGGCAGCCACGCACTCAGCCGAAATTCACCCTCCGGGGTGCGGCCGTGCTCCAGCCGCCCGCCGGTGAGCGCGGTGCGCTCGGCCAGCCCGACAAGGCCCATACCCGCGCCCGGGATCGGCGTGGTCCGGGCGACACCCTCCGGCCACGGATTGCGGACTTCGATGGTGAGGCCGTCGGCCGCCGCGCCCCGCACGGCCACTGACACCGCGGCGTGGTCGGCGTGCTTGCGGGCGTTGGTGAGCCCCTCCTGCACGATCCGGAACGCCGTGCGCGCCACCGCCTCGGGCACGGCCCCGAGATCGGTCACCTCGCACTCCAGTACCACCCGCATTCCCGCCTGTCGTGACTCCTCGATGAACGTCGCCAGATCGGCCAGGCTCGCCCGCGGCCGCTCCGGTACCCCGTGAGCCCGGTCGTCATCCCGGGCAGCGCGCAGCACGCCGATCACCTCGCGCAGGTCCTCCAGCGCGCCGTGAGCAGTGCTGCGGATCACCCCGGCGGCGCGGGCGATCTCCTCGGGCGGCGTGTCGGGCCACAGCTCCAGCGCTCCGGCCTGCAGGCTCAGTAACGACAGGCGATGGCCGAGTACATCGTGCATCTCCCGCGCGATCCGGTTGCGCTCCAACTGCCGGGCCTGTGCGACGCGGAACTCCTGCTCGGCCGCTGCCCGTTCGCGCTCGGCGAAGGCGAGCTGCCGCCGTGCCCGGACGAACATCCCCAGCGCGAGCAGCGCCACGACACCCACGACGCCGAGCACGCTCTGCAACAGGTTCGGCGGCGACACATCGGGCCGGACCAGCAGCGTGAGCCAGGACGTCAGCGCGTAGCCGGCCGCAACGAGAACAGCCATGCCGAGGCGCCGGTGCGCCGCGACAGTGAACAGGGCGATCAGTGCCACGCCGGACGCACTGAGCGAGTAGATGGCGAACAAGCCGGCGACCAGCGCGAAGCCGACCGGCCAGCGTCGGCGCCACCACAACCCGAGACTGGCCAACCCGCCGAGAGCAGCGTCCGCCGCGATCGTCACCGGTGGAAGGTGCCGGTCGGTGCCATCGACGACGATCAGCGCCGTGAACCCGATGCACAGCAGGAAGAGCAGGGCGTCGACGGCCCAGTCGCGCGGTGCGCGCCCGGTGCGGTGGCTCTCATCAGGCTGCGTGACGCTCAGGCCGAACCCACGGACGGACGGCCGGACACTCATGATCAAGACGATACGGCAGCCCGGCTGCGGGGGCATCCGACCAAGGTAGGGCCGGAGCCGGTACCGAAGTCTGGTGACGCCGACCTTCGGCACATGCGGCGAGCAGTGCCGCTTGCGCATGCTGGTCCAGCGTCGAACAACCCTGGCGCATCTGGATGAGGAGAAGTCAATGGTGACCCAGGACGGCATGTTGCACCCGGCACAGCGGCATCACGAGGACAGCAGCATCGCCCGGTGGGGCGGTCTGGCCGGCATCGGCGGCAGTGTCCTGTTCGTCGTCGTCTTCGCGATCGTGGCGATCTTCGTGGGGTCGGAACCTGGCGGTGTCGCAGGCCCGATCTCACGGTTCCCGGAGATCAGGGTGGTGCGTACCGTCGAGAACGGCCTCTACCTCGCGGCGCTGGTGCTGTGGGTACCACTCGCGCTCGCCCTCTCTCGCAGCCTCCACCGGACGCGTCCCGCATCCGCGCTCTTCGGCAGCGCACTGAACATTTTCGGTCTCGCGGTGCTCGCCGCCGGTGCAATCCCGCACGTCGTCACCTCCCGGCTCTCCGATCTGTACCACGCCGACGGCGCGACTCCCGACGAGCGGGCGACGCTGGTACTCCTGTGGCAGGCGAACCAGGGCATGTTCGACGCCCTGCTACTGGTCGGGCTGCTGGTAATGCCCGTGGGCGTCATCCTGCTCGGTCTCGCCATGCGCAGGGACCCAGCCTTCGGCAAGGTCGCCGGGAACGTCTGCGTGGCGCTCGGTGTCGTCGGGCTCGCCGCGGCGACGATCATGCTGGTCGATCCGCTCTCGATTGTTGCCGCTCTCGGCGTGTTTGCCCTCATCGGCTTCCACCTCGTCGCCGGATGGAAGACCTACCGCCTCTCCACGACCGCCTAGCCGCAGGCCGCAACATGACATCCGCGGCGTTGCGTGCTCGCTCCGTCTTCCGTACTAGAGGCTGTGCCTCCGGCGGTTGCGCGCCGCCGCGGCCGCGTCGGCCTGGGCTCGTCGAGCCTTCGGCGGCACGGGTGCGCCGTGGATTCCGGCCTCACCTGCGGTGTAGTAGAACTTGTCCTTGAAGTTGTCCGGCTGAATGCCGCGGTACTCCAGCAGAAAACCTCGCTGCCCGGCGATCACGGGCACCTTGATGTCATGGCCGCCCAAGCGGTAGCCGTCCAGAATGTGCCGCTTCGCCCAGTTGATCACCGGGTCGTTCTGCTGCGCCATGAATTCTTGCAATGGCGCCAGGACATTCAGAGCGTCGGGATCGGGCAACTGGTCCAGCACGGTGATCAGCGGAGTCCTCGGCAGCGGCTTCCACGAGTTCTTCCAATCGGGGCTGACCATCAGCTTGGCCACGGCCAGGATGGCCTTCTCCAAGGCCTTCGTGGCGGCCTCCTCTGCCACCACACACTCCATGAGCGCGAGCCTCTTCTCTGCGGGGTCGCCGTTTTCCAAGTCCATCAGCGCGTAGCAGACAGCCCGCTTGTCCGCCGCCACCGTCACCGTTTCGTCGGCGGCCCACACCGCGTTGACCACCGCCTGGTTCGCCTCCATGAGCTGCGCGCATTTTCCGATCCCCGACTCGATCAGGGCGTAGGCCAGCTGCATGTCGGGCCGCTGGGGCCAGATCGTCACAGCCCACTCCTCAGCCTCGACGTTGTACCAGTCCGGCATCGGCATGCCGCCGGCCAAGTGAAAGTCCGGATCCAGCATGCTGGCGACCGGCACGCCGAAGGTTCCCTGCCGGTCCGTGCTGGTGACCACTACGTTGCTCTGCGGATTCTCCATAGAGATCACGTGATCCGGTGTGCAGATCAGCATCAGGTACCCCGACTTGACGCCAAGCAGCTCGCTCGTCAGGGCACCCCCCTTGCCGTGTCCGCGCCGCGCCACATCTTCGATCTCAGCGATCAGCAGAGAGAACGCCTCGGTCCGATCGGCCCAGCCGACGCCGTCGTTCCCCTCGGTCGGCGTCGTGATGATCTCCAGAGTGCAGAACTGGTAGTCATCCACCTCGCTACGCATCATGTCCGTGGTGATCAGCAGCAGGGTCTCGCCGTTCTTGAGCACCTCACCGATCTTGCGACCGGCGTTCTTTCGACGCTTGATGACCACCCCGCTCAGTTCCTGCTCGGTGCCTATGGACGGCGACAGGAACTCGAGACGGAAATGCAGCTTGTCCGGCTGCCGCGCCGGCTTCGGCCCACGCTTAATCAAATTGGGAGCGGATCTCGTGCGACGCAACGGACGTTGCCCGACACCGTCAGGGCCGATGCTCATGGTTCTACTCCAGATATCCAGGTATGAATTAGGAGCCCTTGAGAGGCATAGGGAACCTTCGAGAACCCAGTCCAACATGGTTAGTCTGTCGAAACAAGGTTCTGCGGAGCAGTTGATCACGCGACGCGAAGGAAGATCGATTCAGGCGTCATCGAATTTGAAGGCAGCCAAGCACCACCCAATCTCGTGAGCTTGCGTCAGGGCCGACGTACCGCCGCATGCGTCGCCGCTTCGCGAGAAGGTTGTCCGTCCCACAGCCGACGATCAAGGGAAGAAGGGTACTCGCTCCCTTCTGCTCTCAACGTATAGCGCGCTGGGGGGCTTGCCGCAAGACCGAGGTCGTGCCGCAGAATCGTCGGCCGCGGCCAGAACCTGCGGAAATGGGGGATGCGAGATGCCGGTCGGGGTGTGGCGATGACCGAGCATGCGGTGGTGATCGCCGGAGGAGGTCCGACAGGGCTGATGTTGGCGGGCGAGTTGGCGTTGGCGGGCGTGGACGTTGCCATTGTCGAGCGGCGTGCCAGCCAGGACCTTGCCGGCTCGCGCTCGGGCGGTCTGCACTCACGCACGATCGAGGTCCTCGACCAGCGTGGAATCGCCGATCGGTTCCTCTCGCAGGGACAGGTGGCGCAGGTCGCGGGGTTCGCTGGGACCCCGTTGGACATCAGCGACTTTCCCACCAGGCACAACTACGGGCTAGGGCTGTGGCAGAACCACATCGAGCGCATCCTGGCCGGCTGGGTCGGCGAGCTGGAGGTGACGATCCATCGCGGACGTGAGGTGACCGGTATCGCGCAACACGACACCTGCGTTGACGTCGAGTTGTCCGACGGCGAGTCGCTACGGGCGGATTATCTCGTCGGGTGCGACGGAGGACGCAGTCTGGTCCGTAAAGCAGCCGCCATCGAGTTCCCCGGATGGGATCCGACGACCAGCAGCCTGATCGCCGAGGTCGAGATGGCCGAGGAACCGGAATGGGGCATCCACCGCAATGCTCTCGGCGTCCATTCCTTCGGCAAGTTGGGGTACGAGATCCGCGACGGCGAGTTGGTCTATCTGGATGGGGGGCCGGTGCGGGTCATGGTGACCGAACAGCACGTCGGACCCACGACCGAACCCACCCTGCGCGATCTCGGCGAGGCGCTCATCGCCGTATACGGGACCGATTACGGAATCCACAGCCCCACCTGGATCTCCAGGTTTACCGACATGACGCGGCAGGCGGCGGCCTACCGCGACAGACGGGTCTTGCTGGCCGGCGACGCCGCACACGTGCATCCCCCGGACGGTGGACAGGGCCTCAACACCGGTGTGCAGGATGCGGTGAATCTGGGCTGGAAGCTGGCCCAGGTGGTCCACCGGACATCGCCGGAAAACCTCCTGGATACCTATCACGCCGAGCGCCACCCGGTCGCTGCCCGCGTGCTGCGCAACACGATGGCGCAGGTGGCGCTTCGCCGCCCGGACGAACGCACGAAGGCACTACGCGACACAATGTCCGAGCTCCTCGGCCTGGACGAGCCGCGCAAACGATTCGCCGCGATGATGTCCGGTCTGGACATTCATTACGACCTGGGCGAGGGACACCCGCTGCTCGGACGCCGCATGCCCGATCTCGATCTGGTCACCGCCGACGGCCTGTTGCGGGTTTCCACCCTGCTGCACGATGCCCGCCCGGTGCTGCTCAACCTCGCTGAGCCCGGCGGTCTCGACATCTCTCCATGGGAGGATCGGGTTCGGTCGATCGACGCCAAATACGTTGGTATCTGGGAGCTTCCGGTACTTGGCGCGGTCACCGCTCCCGCAGCCGTGTTGATTCGGCCCGACGGATACGTGGCCTGGGCGGGAGACCGAACCCCGGGGCTCCAGGACGCGCTAACCACCTGGTTCGGACCACCCACTGCGGCATAGCTCGTTCTGTTAGGAGTTGGGCAGGAACGTCAGGGCGTAACCCGCCGCAACGACAACAGCCACACTGAGGCGCCGGTATCCAGTGTGCGCCTCGGGGCAACGTGGCTGAGTCCGATTCCCGGTGGCAGCATCGGCCCGTGCCTACGCAAAACGATCACCGCTACATCATCACCTTCAGCTGCCCGGACCGGACTGGCATCGTCGCTGCGATCTCAGGGTTTCTGGCTGCTGCCGGCGGGATGATCACCGAAGCGGGATACCACGCTGATACCGACACCGGCTGGTTCTTCAGTCGGCAGGTCGTCGCCGCGAATTCATTGCCGTTCGACGTTGCGGAGCTGCGCCAGCGGTTCACGCCGGTCGCGGCCGGGCTGTCGGAGCAGGCGACGTGGCGGGTCACCGATACCGCCGAGCTGAAACGGGTGGTGGTGTTGGTGACCAAGGAACCGCACTGCCTGCATGACCTGCTGGGCCGGGCGACCAGCGGTGAGTTGCCCGGCCGGATCGCCGCTGTCATCGGCAATAGCGACGCGCTCCGCGGCGTGGCCCAGGCGCATGGCGTGCCGTTCTCCTGTGTGTCGTTCCCCCCACCCGGGACCGACCCGGCAGGCCGTGCGGCAGCGTTCAAACAACTAGCTCAGCAGGTCGACGCCCATGACCCGCACGCCGTCGTACTCGCTCGGTTCATGCAGATCCTGCCC
>JALZIL010000049.1 GCA_030860305.1 Actinomycetota bacterium | reverse complement strand
GCCCGCGGGTTCCTTGCCGTCGCGTTCCCGGTTGGGGCCGTCGGACTGGTCATCGGCCGTTCGATTGCCCGGAAATGGCTGCACAAACAGCGTGAGCGTGGTCACCTCGTACGTCGGGTACTCGTCGTCGGGGACCATGCCCATGTCGGTCAACTGGTCTCTGTGCTGCGACGGGAGTCCTACCTGGGATACGCCGTCGTGGGTGCCTGCCTGCCGACCTACGAGGAGGACTTCCTTCCGGCCGAGGACATCCCGGTCTTCGGTGGCCTCAGCGATGTCGCCGAAGTGGCCCAGTCGGTGAGTGCGGACACGGTCGCCGTCACCGCCGTCTCCGGGTCCGGAACGGCGTTCCTGCGCCGCCTGGCCTGGTCGCTGGAGGGCGTCGGGGTGGAACTGCTGGTCGTCCCGAGCCTGACCGATATCGCCGGCCCGCGCATCCAGATGCGCCCGGTCGCCGGCCTGCCACTTCTCCATGTTCGGGAGCCCGAGTTCAGCGGCATGCGGCGGCTGTCCAAAGCGGCGTTCGACCGAGTGGCGGCGACCGCACTGCTCGTCCTGCTCAGCCCGGTGTTTCTGGCCGTCGCCGTTGCCATCAAGCTCGGGGACGGCGGACCGGTCTTCTTCCGGCAGACCCGCGTCGGCACCCACGGCGAGGAGTTCAGGTGCTGGAAGTTTCGCTCGATGGTGATCGGCGCGGACAAGAGCATCGACAGCCTGCGTCCGCACAGTGACCGCGACGGCATCCTGTTCAAGATCCATAACGATCCGCGAGTCACCGCGGTGGGTCGTCTGCTGCGGCGCAGCTCCTTGGACGAACTGCCGCAGCTCATCAACGTCGTACGGGGGCAGATGAGTCTGGTCGGTCCTCGTCCGCCGCTGCCGAACGAGGTACGCCAGTACGGGGACGACGTTCGCCGGCGCTTGCTGGTCCGTCCGGGTATCACCGGCCTGTGGCAGATCAGCGGGCGTTCGGACCTGTCCTGGGAAGACACTGTCCGTCTCGACTTGTATTACGTCGAGAATTGGTCTTTCTTCGGTGACTTGTTGATCCTGGCCAAGACGGCTCGTGCCGTCATATCCAGAGCGGGAGCCTACTGATCTCCGAATGCGCGGGAAACTGTTCCCGGAGCGGGCCCGAGGTAGCGTCTGGAGATAGTCGCTGAGGGTTGAGCTCGAAAGGGGGTAGAAACGTGCACATATTGTTCGTGTGTACGGGCAATATCTGCCGCTCCCCTACCGCCGAACGGTTAGTCACCGCCTATGCAGCGACGCATCTGCCCGACCCGAGCGAACTCACCGCGAGCAGTGCCGGCACCCACGCCGTGGTCGGCAATCCGATGGAGCCGACTGCGGCGATGGTGCTGGCTGGGCTGGGCGGGGACGGCTTGAACTTCCGCGCCAGACAGATCACCGAAGAGCAGGTCGCCGCTGCCGACGTGATCTTCACCATGACCCGCCATCAGCGCAACAAGGTCCTCAACAGCTCCCCACGGACCTTGCCGAGGACGTTCACGTTGCGCGAGGCACATGCCTTGCTCGCGGCGGTCTCGGTCGACTCGCTGCCCGACCCCGACGACCTCACCAGGCGCGGACGGCAGCTGGTGGCCGAGATGGGACGGTTGCGCGCCACGCGGATTCCCAACTCCAAGCGGTCCGACGATATCGGCGACCCGATCGGCCGGGACGTCGACACCTTTCTGCGGATCGGCGATGACATCGCCGTATCGCTGCTGGCCTGGCTGGCCGTCTGCTGTGGGATCAAGAACGCGCCTTCTTCGGTGTAGCCCGGGTATTGCCGAGTGGCGGCCGTACGTACCGGAACGTTTATTACGTTCTCAGGGCCGGCCGAGCGCACGATAGGACCAACCCGCCGCTCGCCAAAGGTCTGGATTAAGTGCGTTGCGCCCATCAAGAATGCGTTTCGCCCTGGTGATCCCGTCGAGCGTGGTCGGCTCGAGGGTCCGGAATTCCGCCCACTCGGTGAGATGCAGAATGAGATCGGCATCGCGCGCAGCCTCGATCGCCGAGCCGCAGTAGTCCAGTTGCGGGTACTTCTTTCTGGCGTTGCTGACCGCCTGCGGGTCGTACACGCCGACGACGGCTCCCCGTGCCTGCAGGGCGCTGGCCACATCCAAGGCCGGGGAGTCCCTGATGTCGTCGGAATCGGGCTTGAAGGCCGCGCCCCAGACGCCGATCCGTTTGCCGTCGACCTCTCCGCCGAGTACCTCGACCGCGAGATCGATCATCCGCGCCCGCCGTCGGAGGTTGATCGCGTCGACCTCGCGCAGGAAGGACACCGCTTGGACCACGCCCAGTTCCTCGGCCCGGGCCATGAAGGCGCGAATGTCTTTGGGTAGGCAGCCGCCGCCGAAGCCCAGTCCGGCCTTGAGGAAACGCGGGCCGATCCGGTCGTCGTGGCCAAGTGCTTCGGCCAGTGTCGCGACGTCTGCGCCGGTGACCTCGCAGATCTCGGCCATCGCATTGATGAAGGAGATCTTGGTAGCCAGGAACGAGTTGGCGGCGACCTTCACCAACTCGGCGGTGGGCAGGTCGGTGACGATGACCGGGCACCCGTCATCGATGACGGTCTTGTAGACCGCGCGCAGCTGGTCTTCGGCGTGGTCGGTGGTCACGCCGAAGACCAGGCGATCGGGGTGCAGCGTGTCCTTGACGGCGTAACCCTCACGCAGGAACTCCGGGTTCCAGGCCAGGTCGACTCCCTTGCCGGCCGGTGCTTGCTGTTGTAGTTCGTGGGCCAGGCGGGAGGCCGTGCCGGCCGGGACGGTGGACTTCCCGACCACCAGGCACTTGTCCCTGAGTTCTGTTGCGAGAGAGTGCATGGCCGCATCGACGTAGCGCAGGTCGGCGGAATCGCTGCCTGCCTGTTGCGGGGTTCCGACGCAGAGGAAGTGGATGTCGGCGTTGGCCGCCACGTCCGGATAGGAAGTCGTGAACCTGAGTCGTCCACTGGCCAGACCCCGGCCCAGCAGGTCCTGTAGTCCCGGCTCGAAGAATGGGACCTGCCCGGCCGACAGCTGGGCGACCTTGTCGGCATCGGTGTCCATGCCGATGACCTGATGGCCTAGCTCGGCCATGCCGGCGGCATGGGTAGTCCCGAGGTAGCCGGTGCCGATCACACTGACTCGTACGTCCGTCAACTGCTCGCCCATCCCGCGCCGTCTGCTGGTGGTCTCTTCGTGGTGGCCAAGTTGGCCTGGCCGGCAGCCGGTCAGAGTGACGTTCGCGACCAACAGACTGTCACAGCAACATGAGGCGGGTGCCGGCCGTTGGCGTGCGGTCTGTCTGGATAGCAGGAGGGGCCACGTGCCGACACCTGAGCCCGCTTGCCGTGTCCTAGGCTCGGTCTTGATCCGTCCGACAGGAGTGGATCACCGCCGGCGTGGCGCAACTGGCAGCGCACCCGACTTGTAATCGGGCGGTTCCCGGTTCAAATCCGGGCGTCGGCTCGGCTGTGACCTGCGGTGATGACGGTGGGTAGCGCTCTCATTACGCCGTTTGACGGCAACGCTGACGGCAACGTCAACGGAGTAAGGTTTGCCGGGCATGCTCCAGAACGCTGGTCTCAGGCAAGCGGTGCAGCGCGCGATCCATTCGTACCTGGCCCATGTGTCGGTGGGGATCGATCGATCCCGTGA
>JALZIL010000042.1 GCA_030860305.1 Actinomycetota bacterium | reverse complement strand
AGGGCATTGCCCCCGCCTCCGGCCCCACCGCGGCATGGGCGGGCGTCCCGCCCGGACCGCGGCATGTCCCTGGGCTCGCTGAGGGTCACTCGACTGCATCCCCCCGCGGCTGACCGGGGGAACAGCGTAGGTTGTCGTCGTCCGAGCTCAGGCGGGGGCGGTCGTGGTTACGTTCGCAGGCGTCGGTCATGCGGCGTTGACGGTGACGGATCTCGAAGTGAGCCAGCGCTTCTACACTGAGGTGCTCGACTTCGCGGTCGTGATGGACGCCGGCTACGGCCGGGTTCTTATGCATCCAGGGACGGGCTTCACGCTGGCACTGGTCAGACCCGAGAACGCCTCGGGCGGGCGCTTCAGTGAGCGCGTCACAGGACTCGATCACCTCAGCCTGACGGCGGGCTCGCGTGACGAGCTCGAGGAGTGGGAGCGCCGTTTCGACCACCTTGGGGTTCCGTACACGCCGATCAGGGACCTGGAGCTCGGACACCACCTGAACTTTCGCGATCCTGACGGGATCGCACTGGAGTTCTACGTTCCAAATGATCTGGCGTTAAATGCGCGAGAAGCGCTCGCGTCGGGGCAGCTGACGCGCGGGGACATCGACGCCTTCGTGGCGATGAACATTAGCCCTGACTACGTGTCGCGGAGATCCTGAATCCTGTTAGACACGACGATCTTGGCTCACGTGAGTGCGGATGAGGCGTCGGATCTTCCCGTAACAGCATCGGTCACCGGAACGCGCTGTCCGCGGCAGATGAGGGAGTCGGCTCCTTCGTCGCGGCGATGTGACCGGGCTAGGACGCCGTTCCCGCAGCCGTCATGGGTTCCCAGAGCCAGTCGCTTCTACCCTTTCAGGCATGGCTCTCGTGAGGCTCGCGTTCTTTCCTGGTGGTACCGCTGAACAGTATGCGGCGTTGTCTCGTGAGCTGGCCGGTGTACCTACGCCGAGCGGTCGCCTGGTGTTCGCCGCTGGCCGCGTTGAGGGTGGCTGGCAGGTAGTTCAGATTTGGGACCGCAAGGAGGGGTTGGATGCGTTCAACGAACGGTGGCTCTTCCCGGCGATGCGTCGGCTAGGGAGTGCGGGGTTCGGCAATCCGCCGTCTGTGCAGGACTTCATGTCCCAGGACCTGTGGCTGGACAACTCTAACTCCGAATGAGTCGGGGGATTCGGAGAGTCGGCCTGTCACGCCCGCGGCACGAGCGGAAGTTGCCGGACCGGCCAAGTCATGACGGCTCCGTTCGACTAGTGCTGTCCGTCGTTGTCCAGCGCGTCGCCGCCCAGCAGAACCGGCCGCCCCGTGATCGTGGACTGATCCCGGCAGACGTACGGAGGCGTGGAGATCGGCGACAGGGGGTTGACCGCGTTTGCAGAATGCGAGGACTGTGACTGTTACCCCGTCACGGGCGGCCGTGGCGGTGTCCCACCCGAGACAGGAGAGCGACATGCCACCGACCCGAGTCCACTTCAACGGCGGAGTCAACCTCGGTGATGCGGAGACGGTGATGCGGGAGATCGCCACCCGCGTGGATTCGGGCGTGCAGCGGATCCCGGACGGCGAGACCGGCCCCCGCCAGCAATGGATCTTCTTTCAGCTCGAGAAGTTCTGGCAGACGCCGGGGCTCGAGCAGGCCGGTGCCAAAGACCAACCGGCGCCCGGATACGAGCAGTTGCCGAAGGTACGCCTGTCGGAGGGCATGGCTCCCGATGACGTGCAGTGGCCCAACCTCGGGTACGCCGATGCCTACCAGGAATCGTTCGACACCTTCCGTCGGCTCCGCGACGAGGGCGTGCTACCTGAGGGTGTCCGGTTCCAGGTTCAGTACCCGACTCCGTTGGCCTCGATCAACGGGTGGGTCGTCCCGGATGATCAGGACCGGCTCGAACCCTCGTACGAGAAGGCTCTGTTCGCCGACCTCGATCGGCTGCTCGACTCTCTGCCGCACGAGGACGTGGCCGTGCAATGGGATGTAGCGGTCGAGTTCGCGATCCTCGAGGGAAGTTTCGAGACCGGCAAAGAGCAGAGCTTCGAGAGCATCGTCGATCGGCTGACTCGGTGCATCGATCGGGTCCCGGCCGACGTACCGGCAGGTCTGCACCTTTGCTACGGCGACTACCAGCACCAGCACTTCAAGCAGCCCGAGTCACTTGGCATGCAGGTCCGAATTGCCAATGAGCTGGCCGCACAGGCAGGCCGTACGGCGAACTGGATCGCGTTCACGGTTCCGCAGAATCGACGTGACGCCGCGTTCTTCCAGCCGCTCAGCTTCCTGGCCCTACCGGCAGAGACCGAGGTCTACCTCGCGCTCGTGCCCTACCACCCGGACAAGCAGGAGCCCGGCACCACCGAGGAACAGATTCGCCTGATCGACGAGCACCTTGCGGATCGGGAGTGGGGGATCTGCACCGAGTGTGGGATGGCTCGCGCCGAACCGGAGGAGGTTCCGGTACTGCTCGACCTACACCGCGAGATCCTGGCCAACGCGCGCGGCTGAACAGGGGCGCTCGATTCCGGGCGTCATTCGAACGCCGTTTCATGGCTGGGGGTCGGCCGCGGACAGCTGCGGCTTGGTCTCCAGATGGGACAGGCCGTTCCAGGCCAGGTTCATCAAGTGGGCCGCGACCTCGTTCCTCGCCGGAGTCCGCGCATCGAGCCACCACTGCCCGGTGAGGGCGACCATGCCCACGAGGGCTTGGCTGTAGAGGCCCGCGAGAGTGTGGTCTCGAAGCCGCGTGCGGTGAACTGGCCCTGCAGGATGTACTCGACCTGACTCGACCTGACTGGCGATCTCGGAGATCAGCGACGAGAAGTTGCCGGTCGAGCTGGCCACCGGCGAGTCCCGGATCAAGATCCGGAATCCGTCGGTCTCATCCTCGGTGTAGTCCAGCAGCACGAAGGCGGCCTGCTCGAGCAGTTCTCGTGGGTGCCCGCTCTGCAGGGCCGAACTGAAGTGCCGAGCAGGCGCTGCATCTCCCGGTCGACCACGACCGTGTAGAGGCCTTCCTTGCCGCCGAAGTGTTCATAGACGGCCGGCTTGCTGACCTAAGCTCGGGCGGCGATCTCCGGGATGGAGGTCGCCTCGTAGCCGCGTTCGGCGAACAAGGCCCGCCCGACATCGAGCAACTGCTGGCGCCGTTGTGCCCCGGTCATGCACACCCGAGCCGAGATCGGCACCTCGCCCGCCGCGGCGGGCAAGGCGTCCGTACTCACGGACCCGCTTCTCGGCGAGTCGCACCGGGTCCGGCCAACGAACATCGCGCACCCAGCCGAACTTCTCGAAGACCCAGATCAGGCGGGCCGACGAGTCGATCTGTCCGTGCCAGAGCCGGGACGGCGAAGGCCCACAGGATGAACCACCTGTCGACTCGGCCCACCACCGGATCCTTGAGCAGCGGTGGTCGGCCACCCGGTCGCCATGAGGACCTCCCGCCGTGTAGCCGGCTTAGGCGTTCTGGTCATCTTGGTTTTCGCCGCAGTGCTCACGATCGCCCGTGATGCCCCCTCCGGCGACCCTGCGGACCCCTCGAGCTTGCCCCATGACACCTCGCCTCGGCCGGTGCCTGGGTTACATCCTTCGGGTGACCCTGGCATCGATCGGGTTGCGCTCGCTCAAGAGTCTTGCGACCTCGACGAGCAGCGGCTCATTCATCATCAGCTAATTGTCGCCCGGTCGTTTATCGCGGTGGGCCCGTTAGCCGATCGTCCTGCGGGACACGCTGGCGACCATGCCTTCACTGGCGACTGGGTTGTCGTCTGGTCGTGGACCTGGGAGCGGGTGGGGTTCCTCGACTCGACCGGTCTAGGAGTTCTGGTGGGCGGGCTGAAGCGGGTCCGCGCCCACGGAGGCTCTGTGAGCGTGTCTGCACCCAGAACCAGGTCTTGAAAACTGTTCGGGATCACCGGCATGGACAAGGTCTTTCGGATCTACACCGGCGTCGGCGACGCCATCGCCTCGTCGGACGCACCGCCTGGCCAGTCCTGATCATTGCTGCGGTGTGCGCGGAACGGCACCAACCCGGGTTAGCCGGGGGCGGCGGCCACGGCGAGCAGCAGGCCGGCGCCGATCACGTGGGTCCACCAGGCCACCGCCAGGGGCGTCGCGCGCGCCGCGGCGGTGGTCGCCGACGGCGAACAGGGCCACGATCACCCGTTGGTGACGTCGCCGCCTGGCTTCGACTCGCCGGTCAGGTTCCGGTCGTCGGTCAGGTCCAGCACGAGCAGCCGGGCGCCGGTCAGGTCCAGCCTCACCCGCCCGTCGGTGCTGGCGTAGCGCAACACCACCCCGGTGCAGGCAGGGCAGCGCAGCACCAGCGCTGGGGCGTCCGGGTACAGGGTGTGCTCGGCCAGCGCGGTGGTGGCGCCGCAGTGCGCGCAGGTGCAGGCGGCGGCGACCAGGTCGAGTGCGAACAGCTCGCGCAGCGCCCCGGCGGCGGCGTTGCCGTCCAGCCGCCGGTCCGGCACCCGCTGGTCCAGATGCCTGTCCGCGGTGCTGCCGACAGGCCTGTCGGGAATGGTCATGGGGCGCCTCCGCTGTCTCCGAAACGTTCGGTCTTCACCCGCCCGGGCGGGTGCCCGAGCTCGGTGAGCACGCTAGCGACGGCTTCGACGAAGCCGGTGGGGCCGCAGACGAACACCTGCGGGGCAGCGTCGGGGGGCAGGACGTGCTCGCGCAGCAGCTGCGCGTCGACCCGTCCGGTCGGACCGCCCCAGTCGGCGGGGGCCTGCCGGGTGAGCACCAGCGTCACCGCGGCGCCGGTTGCGTCGAGCCGGTCGGTGGCGATCACGTCGGTCAGGGTGCGGGCGGAGTACAGCAGCCGGGCCGTCACACTGCTGCCGGTGGCCCTGCGGTGCTCGAGCATCGCCAGGAACGGCACTACTCCGGAGCCGCCGGCGATCAGCTGCAGCGGCCCGCCTAGGGCGGTGTGCCAGACGAACCAGCCCCCGACCGGGCCGCGGACCTCCAGATCGTCACCGGCGCGCAGCTCCCCGGTCAGGTAGGGGGAGACCTCACCGTCGGGCAGGGTTTCTACGATCAGCTCGACGTGGGACTGTTCGGGGGCCGAGGCGATGGAGTAGCTGCGCTGGGCCTGGTAGCCGTTCGGGGCGCTGAGGCGCACGTCCAGGTGCTGCCCGGGCAGATGCCCGGCCCAGCCGGGCACCTCGAGGACCAGCCGGCTCGCCCGCGGCGTCTCGGCCTGGACCGAACGCACCCGCGCGACCGTCCACAGCAGACGGCCGGTTCGTCCGCTCGCGCTCGGCCCGGCGGCCGGAGCCAGGTTCGCGGTCGCCATCAATCGTGCACCGCTCAGTCCCCGGCGTAGCGCTGCTGGCGCCACGGGTCGCCGTAGGAGTGATAGCCGAAGGTCTCCCAGAACCCCGGGTCGTCGGTCAGTGTCAGGGACAGCCCCCGAACCCACTTGGCGGACTTCCAGAAGTACAGGTGCGGCACCAGCAGCCGGGCCGGGCCGCCGTGCTCAGCCGCCAGCGGCTGCCCGTCGTAGGTGTCCACCACCCACGCCCGCCCGCCGGTCACGTCCTCCAACGGCAGGTTCGTGGTGTACCCGCCGTCGCTGAAAGCCGTGACGTACTCCGCCGCGGTCTCCACCTGCGCGAGCAACGTGTCGACCGAGACGCCTTGCCAGCGGGTATCGAACTTCGACCAGGTTGTGACGCAGTGGATGTCCACGGTGACGTCCTCGCGGGGCAGCGCCTGAAACTGCTGCCAGGACCAGCGAGCCACCTCATCGACCTGGCCCTGCACGGTGAAGTCCCAGTCGGCCAGGTCGGTACGCGGGGTGGGGCCGGCAGAGAGCACCGGGAAGCTGCCACCGGCGTCGTACTGCCCAGGCGGCAACCGATCAGAAGCAACCCCGCGGGCGCGGCCGGTGAAGCCGCGGGACACCAGAGCCATCACTACCCTCCTGATACAGACAATGACCGGGACGGGGAAGCATGGGCGAGCCGACCCAACACGGCGGCGACCGCGGCCAAGGACGCCCCGGCCGAGCCGCCGCCGATGACCACCACGTCGTACGTATGCCTGCCGATCAAGGTCATTCCACGGAGTCTGCCCCGCCGCCATCCTCCTGGATAGGACCTGCCCGATAGTTCATCTCTCACGTCGGCGCCGTCCACGACCCGATGGCACCAGCCGTCCACTCCTCGCGAGACTTCAGCCGTTAGCCAGGCCAGCGCCGCCGTGCCAGGCTCGGCCCGTGACACCACACCAGGACGCGGCCGTCGCCGCAGCCGCCGGCCCGTTGCCTGCGGTGCTCAGCGAGTCAGCCCTCGACAACGCGTTCCTCGGCAAGGTCGTGGAGGTGTGCATCGTCACCGAGGACCACTACCGCACCATGGCCGGGCTGGTCCGGCTGGGTATTGGGCCGTTCCGGGTCTATACCTTCGACGACACCAACCTCGCTGCGCCGACCTACCGGGGCGAGGACAGCCCCTTCAGCCTGACCGTGTGCTTCGCGACCAACGCCGGCCTCACATGGGAGATCATGCAGCCACTGTCCGGCCGCACGATCATGCGGGAGTTCCTCGACAGCCACGGTGAGGGCATCCACCACCTCGCCTTCGACTGCGACGGCCTCCCATGGGAACAACGGGTCTCGCAATTCGCCGTACGCGGCTTCGCGCAGACCCAGTCGGGCCGCTGGCGCGACCAGAACGCCTTCTCCTTCTTCGACACCGAAGCTGCCACCACCACCTGCTTCGAGACCTACCACTTTCCGGACGACTTCACCCTCCCCGAGCCCGACGCCTGGTATCCGGGCCCGCCCCCGCCGGGCACGGCCGCTACCCCAGCCTGAGCCAAGGCAGGTCCCGCAAGGGTACGGACGCCCGTTCATGCCGCTGGCCCCGGTCACATGGGCAGCCTTGATGGTGTTCGTGTGCGCGCGGCGCTCCGGTCGCCTGCGTTAGCGTGCCGGCATGTCCGACGGGATCCGCTACAGCTCGACGACCTTGGCCTGCCCAGAGCCGGCCGCCTTGGCTGCGTTCTACGCGAAGATCACCGGCGGGGAGGTCACCTTCAGCCACAAGGATGAGTGGGCGACGATGCGCTGTGAGGGGGCCCGCCTGGAGTTCATGGGAGTGAGTGACTACCGGGCGCCGCGCTGGCCCGAGGACCCCGCGCTGGTCCACATCGACTTCTTCGTGGACGACCTCGAAGAAGCCGGCGCGCGGGTCGTACGTGCTGGAGCCCGGCGATTCGAGCACCAGCCGAATGCGGCGCACTGTCTGGTGTTCGTCGACCCTGCTGGCCACCCGTTCTGCCTCTCACTCATCGACGACGTCGGCTGACCGGACCGCCTCAACCCATGCAGGAGCGTTCTCATTCCGGCGCGCCGAGGAATCGGCGTGCGACGTGTTGCTGCGCAGGTGTTCGGAGGTCCTGACCGAGGCGGGAGTCGAAAGGATTCGCCGCGCTGAGGGACGAGCAGATGGTGCCCGTCTTCTGGCGTACCCACCCGCGGCCGGCGCCATCCACTGGCCCCGCCCGTGCGCGGGTCCCTTCGTGCGCCCACGGCCCGCTGACGCAGCTCATGGCGCACCCGAGGGTGCGACGTGTGCACGATGCGCTCGACCGCGGCGCTCACGCCGGGGGTCCGGATGGAACGCCGGACGCCTATTATCTATCACCGCCGTCAGCGCCGTCGTGCCAGGGCCTCGATTCGTCGAGCACGGCAAACACGACGAGTTGCGCCACACACGCTTAGGTGAGTGTCTACTGTGGATTGTCCGCAGCTAGTCCGCAGGATGTCAGCAAACGGCCAACGAAGACCAACCGTGCGGAGAGTCAGAGGGCCAGGTCAGCCACCGGTTTCATCGATTGTCAACGACGACCAAGCAGGCGGCAGTAGTCCTGGGTCAACTCCTCGACGGGACTGGGCCGAGCAGCCGCACCTAGCATTTGACAATGGATGACCCAGCGAGCACGAGTCCCGACGCGCGCCAGCCGTACAACAGGTTCAACGCGTTGGGCTTCGTGCCCTCGGCGTGCCCTCAGCAAGGGCACGGAAGGGTCGAGAGTGGTACCCGACTTGTGCCACCAGTAAGGTCGCGAGCCGGCGCTGCCGCTGGTAGACGGGCAGGTAAGCACTATGGAGGGCTCGCATAGTGGCCTAGTGCGGCGGTCTTGAAAACCGCTATGGCTGGTGACAGTCATCGTGGGTTCGAATCCCACGCCCTCCGCTTACCCCTTGGGGTGCAAGGTATTTGGGGTCAGCCCCCGACGTTCTTGCGGGCCGTGTCCAGGTCTAAGACGGCGCTCCGTGCCATCTGCGTGCCAGATTGTTCGCTCTGCCACACCACAGTTGTTCTGTGCATTTGAGGCCGACCGTTCATGGCCCGGTTGACTGACAACCCTCGAAGCCCTGCCCTCGTGTTCGGCCCGTATCTGGTGCGCGGGGTCGTTGACCTTGTGCTGGCCGCTACCCGCAACCTGCCCACTGCCGCGACCGCGCTCGCCGTCTACGGCGCAGGCACCTCGACTGGCATGGTCACGTATAACTCGCCGCTCAAGCTGAAGTCGCAGCGCCACTGCGCGGCCGAGTGTTCGCGAGCTTCGACATGCTCTGGCAGACCTAAAGATTGGCCTCCCTGGCACTGGGCGGCATTGTGGCAGACGAGCTGGGAGTTCAGGCCGTCTACGTGATCGGCGGACTCCTGCTCCTGCTCGCGGGCACGATCGGCCTCACCGGGCCTTTCAGGAAACGATGCCGATGATCCGAGTGACCCTTTGACGAAGCCATCGTCGGGGACCGCAGTTCACTTAGGGCCAGCTTTGCCTCAACGGTCCGCCGGCAACGAGGATGTTCGGCATGAGG
>JALZIL010000013.1 GCA_030860305.1 Actinomycetota bacterium | reverse complement strand
GAGTTCCTCCCCTTCGGGGGTCATCCCTCCGAGATAGACGATCCGGCGCACACCCGCCGCCCGTGCCGCGGTCGCGAAATTCTCCGCAGCTCGACGGTCGGTCGCCTCGAAGTCGGCTCCGGATCCGATCGCATGCACCAGGTAGTAGACGACATCGGCCCCGTCGAGTGCCGGCGCAAGGCTGTCAACGTCCAGGACGTCACCCTCGACGACCGTGACATCGGCGGCCCAGGGGTAGTCGCGCAAGCGGGAAGCCTTGCGCACCATGGCTCGTACCGACCAGCCAGAAGCCAGCAGCGCGGGTACGAGGCGTCCGCCGACGTACCCGCTCGCCCCGGTGACCAGTGCTACTCCGGTCATTCCAGACTCCAGTCGATGGGTGCGGCTCCCCGCTGGGCGAGCAGTTCATTGACCCGGCTGAACGGGCGTGAGCCGAAGAAGCCCCGGTCGGCCGACATCGGGCTGGGATGCACGCTGGCCACGACCGGAACCGTGCCGAGCCGAGGAAGTAGGGTCTGCGCGTCCTTGCCCCACAGGATCGCCACCAAGGGCTGGTCTCGGGCCGCGAGGACGTCGATGGCTCGGTCGGTCACCGTCTCCCAGCCCTTGCCTCGATGGGCGGCGGACTTGCCAGGTTGCACGGTGAGACATCTGTTGAGCAGCAGCACGCCACGATCTGCCCACGCCGACAGATCGCCGTGCGGAGCCGGTTCGACCCCGAGATCAGCCGAGAGCTCACGGTAGATGTTCTGCAGGCTGCGCGGGATCGGGCGTACCTCTCGGGCCACCGAGAACGACAGCCCGACCGCGTGCCCTGGGGTCGGGTACGGGTCTTGGCCCACGATCAACACCCGGACGTCGGCAAGTGGTCGTTCGAAGGCCCGCAGGATCCGGTCTCCGGCCGGAAGATAGGAGCGTCCGGCGGCGATCTCGGCGCGCAGAAAGGCACCCATCCCACTGACGACATCCGCCACTGGTTCGAGGCCGGCTGCCCACCCCGGGTCGATCAGCTCAGAAAGTGGACGCGCCACGGCCGGGTCAGTTCTGCTCAGCTGAGGGCCATGCCGCGGGTTCGACGAGTTCGACCAGGACCCCGCCGGCATCCTTCGGGTGGATGAAGTTCACCCGGGAGTCCGCCGTACCGCGCTTGGGGACCTCGTAGAGCAGTCGCAGGCCGCGCCCGCGCAATGTCGCGCACACCCGGTCGAGATCTGCCACCCGATAGGCGAGCTGCTGGATCCCCGGCCCGGACCGCTCCAGGAACTTCCCGATCGGCGAATCCGGCCGCAGCGGGGCGAGCAACTGAATGCAGATGCCCGAGTCGCCGATTGCCAGCATCGCCTCACGGACCCCCTGCTCTTCGTTGACCTCCTCATGCACCGAGTGCAGGTCGAAGGTCTCGGCATAGAAGGCCAGGGCCGCATCGAGGTCGGGGACGGCGATGCCGACATGATCGAGATGGGTGAACACGATCCCGATTCTGCACGCCGTCCTGCCAACGAATCGCATCGGTAGAGTGGGGTACTGCTCAGCCAAGGGCCGTGTCGTTGCCGGCCAAAGCCCGCTGGAGAGGACTGGTCATGTCGGGTTCGGTCATCGTCGGAGGCGCGCGTACCCCGATGGGTCGGCTGCTCGGCTCGCTCAAAGGGTTCTCGGGGGCAGACCTCGGAGGCATTGCGATCAAGGGCGCCCTCGAGCGTGCCGGGATATCCGGCGACCAGGTCCAGTACGTGATCATGGGCCAGGTCCTGCAGGCCGGTGCCGGGCAGATCACCGCCCGCCAGGCCGCGATCAAGGGCGGCATCCCGATGACGATTCCTGCGTTGACCGTCAACAAGGTCTGCCTGTCCGGTCTTGACGCGATCGCGCTCGCCGACCAACTGATCCGGGCCGGAGAGTTCGACATCGTGGTGGCCGGGGGGATGGAATCCATGACGAATGCCCCGCACCTGCTACCAAAGTCACGCGAGGGCACCAAGTTCGGCGACGTCGCGCTGGTGGACTCGATGGCCTTCGACGGACTGTTCTGTGCCTTCGACCAGGTCGCCATGGGAGCGTCCACCGAGTCCTACAACGATCGTTACCAACTGACCCGTGAAGAGCAGGATGCCTTCGCCGCAGACAGCCACCAGAAGGCGGCACTCGCAGCCAAGAACGGCCTCTACGACGACGAGGTGGTCCCGGTGCAGATCCCCCAGCGCAAGGGGGACCCGATCGAGTTCAGCACCGACGAGGGGATTCGGGCAGACACGACGGCCGACAGCCTGTCCAAGTTGCGCCCGGCCTTTTCCAACGAAGGATCGATCACGGCGGGCTCCGCCTCGCAGATCTCCGACGGCGCCTGTGCTGTCGTGGTGATGTCGGCGGCCAAGGCCGCAGAACTCGGACTCACCCCGATCGCCGAGATCGGAGCGCACGGCGTCGTAGCCGGGCCGGATACCTCGCTGCACGAGCAGCCGGCCAATGCCATCAAGGCCGCCTGCGCCAAGGAAGGTCTCGAGCCGACGGCGCTGGATCTCGTCGAGATCAACGAGGCGTTCGCCGCTGTGGGGATCGTCTCCACCCGCATGCTCGGCCTGGACGAGACGAAGGTCAACGTAAATGGCGGGGCCATCGCTCTGGGCCACCCGATCGGGATGAGCGGCGCCCGACTGGTCCTGCACCTGGCCCTGGAACTCGGCCGCCGCGGCGGTGGGACCGGTGTTGCCGCGTTGTGTGGCGGCGGTGGTCAGGGTGATGCCCTGATCCTCAGGGTTCCCGCCCGCGGGTGAGCTCAGAGCAGACCGAATCGCCCTACCAGCGACGACGCACTTCCCGGCGGGATGCCGACGTCGCAGATCTGGTGGCCCGCGCGCGAGAGGGCCAGGCCAGGGCCGTTGCCCGGCTGATCTCCCTGGTCGAGGACGCCAGCCCGAAACTGCGCGAGGTCTCCGCCGCATTGGTTCGCCATGTCGGGCACGCGCAGATAGTCGGTCTGACCGGGTCGCCCGGGGTCGGCAAGTCCACCACGACGGCTGCCCTGGTTACGGCTTTCCGCGCCCTCGGCAAGCGGGTCGGCGTCCTGGCCGTTGACCCGTCCTCGCCCTTCTCCGGTGGCGCACTGCTGGGCGACCGGGTCCGGATGCAGGAGCACGCCCTTGATCCGGACGTCTTCATCCGGTCGATGGCCTCCAGAGGTCATCTCGGGGGATTGGCTTGGGCCACACCGCAAGCACTGCGGGTCCTGGATGCGGCTGGTTGTGATGTCGTCCTCATCGAAACGGTCGGCGTTGGGCAGGCCGAGGTCGAGATTGCCCAGCTTGCCGACACCACGATGGTCCTGTTGGCTCCGGGAATGGGCGACGGCATCCAGGCGGCCAAAGCCGGCATCCTCGAGGTCGCCGACCTCTATGTGGTGAACAAGGCCGATCGCGACGGAGCAACACAGACTGTTCGTGACCTGCGCTACATGCTCTCGCTCGGTGGTCGGCATTCAGTGGCAGGTGCCTGGCGGCCCCCGATCGTGGCGACCGTGGCCTCACGCGGGGAAGGCATCGAGGAGGTGGTAGCCGCCTTGGACAAGCACCGCCGGTGGCTCGACGATTCCGGAGAGCGCGCCCGCCGCCAGCAGGAGCGGGCCGCGGCCGAGATCGAGGCGATCGCCGTCGCGGCGCTGCGCGAGCGGATGGGCGATGTCCACGGTTCGGCGGCCTTGGGCACGCTGGCCGCCCGTGTCGTCCACGGAGAGATCGACCCGTACGCCGCCGCTGACGGCCTGATCGAGCAACTGTGACGCGGTCATGACCGGTCGAACTCCGGCACGGAAGGCAGCGGATCTGGACGCGGTCGTGGTGGGTGCAGGGCCGAACGGCCTTGCGGCGGCTTTGCGGATGGCTGCGGCCGGACTGAAGGTGGTTGTCTACGAGCGGGCCGAGACTTGGGGAGGCGGGACCCGTACGGCGGCGTTGACCGAGCCCGGTTTCGTCCACGACGTCTGCTCGACGGGTCACCCGATGGTGGCCATCTCACCGTTCTTCCGGGAGTTCGATCTCGCGGCGCACGGTGTCCGGCTCGCGCATCCCGGGATTCCCTTCGCCCACCCACTCGGCGGTGGCGAGGCGGTGCTGGTGCACCAGGATCTCGCCCGAACCGCGGCTGGCCTGGGCCGGGACGGCCCGGCCTACAAACAGTTGCTGGGCCCGCTGGTCGACGACGCGCCTGCGCTGCTCGAGACCCTGCTCGGAACGTTCCGGCGTCCGCCGACCTCGGGTCTGCCGGCGGCGCTGCACTTCGCCAGGTACGGCCTGCGCAGCGCACAGTCCTTGGCCGGCCGCTTCGAGGGTGAGCACGCCCGGGCGCTCCTGGCCGGCTGCGCGGCGCACGGCATGATGCGTCTGGACCGGCCGATCACAGGTGGGCTGGGCATGGTCCTGGCGCTGCTGAGTCATGCGGTCGGCTGGCCGGTTGTGGCCGGCGGGTCCCAAGCGTTGGCCGATGCGATGGTCGCGGCCCTGCGCGGCACCGGTGGGGAGATCGTCACCGATCACGAGGTGCGCAGCCTCGACGAACTCCCCCGTGCGCGCGCCACCTTGCTGGACGTCGCCCCGGACAGTTTCCTGCGGTTGGCCGACGCCGACGCGCTCCCGGGAGGTTATCGAAAGTCGTTGCGGCGCTTTCGATACGGGCCGGGGGTCTGCAAGGTGGACTGGGCCCTGTCCGGGCCGGTGCCGTGGACAAACCCCGACATGTCGCGCGCCGGGACTGTCCACCTGGGCGGGCCCTTCGACCGGATTGTGGCCTCGGAGGCCGACGTTGCCGCCGGTCGGCACCCCGAACATCCTTTTGTGCTCACCGTCCAGCCCACGGTCGCCGATCCGAGCCGGGCCCCCGCCGGCCGACACGTGCTCTGGGCCTACTGCCATGTCCCCGGACGATCCACTGTGGACATGACTGACGTCATCGAGGACCAGATCGAGGCGGCTGCACCGGGATTCCGCGACGTGGTGATCGGGCGGCATACCATGACCGCCGTGCAGATGGCCGACTACGACCCCAATTACGTCGGCGGCGACATCAGCGTGGGGGAGACCTCGATGTTTCAGATGCTGGCCCGTCCTGTGCCCCGGTGGTCGACGTACCGGACTCCGATCGAGGGCGTGTACCTGTGTTCCTCGGCCACGCCGCCGGGTCCGGCCGTACACGGAATGTGCGGTGACCACGCCGCCCGACTGGCGCTGCGCCAGCGTTTCGACATCCGCAGGCCCCCGTCACTGCACAACCTGCCGACCCCGTAGCTCGCCACCGCGTTTCGCCGTTATGCGCATAACGGTCACCTCATGGCCCGGACTTTCGCCCTTGTGCGCATAACCGTCAAGTGCGGTGGGAGGGCACGGCGTAGCCTTTCGCGCACCATGCCTCGCGAACTGCGCCTTCCGTTCGACCCGATCGAGCGGGCCGGGGAGAACTGGGAGCGTACCTGGGGCCCGTCGACCGCGATGCGTGCTGCGACATCGGTCTTTCGGGCCCAGCAGATCCTGCTGGCTCGATTTGACGAGGCGTTACGACCGTACGAACTGACCTTCGCCCGGTACGAGGCGCTGGTCCTGCTGCGCTTCTCGCGCACCGGCACGTTGCCCATGAAGGTGATCGGCAGCCGTTTGATGGTGCATCCGACGAGCGTGACCAACACCGTCGAGCGACTGGCCGCGGCCGGGCTGGTCGAGCGCCGGCCGAACCCGGCCGACGGTCGGGGCGTGCTGGCCTCGATCACCGACACCGGGCGCGACATCGTCGAACAGGCCACCGCCGATCTGGTGGGTGTCGACTTCGGGCTGGAGAACATCAGTGACGATCGGCTCGACGATCTGTATGCCACCCTGCGCGACGTCCGGTATGCCGCCGGCGATGTAGCCGGAGCCGACCAGGCGCTCAGCTACCCACAACCGTAAGAAATTAGTAGGACGTCCTAGTTGCTTGTTTAGTAGGACGTCCTACTATTAGGTATGACCGAAGTCTTGGACGGCCGAGCCCGTTGGCAGCAGCGCTACGACACCGCGCAAGCGGCGGGACGGGTGCGGGACGCGGACTTCAGCACGCTCTCCGGTGTGGAAGTGGCGCCGGCCTACGGCCCTGAATCCGGACAGGAGCCCCCGGGCTTCGAACGGATCGGCTGGCCGGGGGAGTTCCCTTTCACGCGCGGGCTCTATCCGACCGGCTATCGGGGCCGGTCTTGGACGATCCGCCAGTTCGCCGGCTTCGGGAACGCCGAGCAGACCAACGAGCGGTACAAGATGATCCTGGCCGAGGGCGGAGGCGGCCTGTCGGTCGCCTTCGACATGCCGACCCTGATGGGCCGTGACTCAGACGAGTCGATCTCACTGGGCGAGGTCGGGCACTGTGGTGTGGCGATCGACTCCGCCGCCGATATGGAGACCCTCTTCGCGGACATCCCACTCGGGCACACCACCACGTCCATGACCATCAGCGGCCCAGCCGTACCGGTCTTCTGCATGTACCTCATCGCCGCGGAGCGACAGGGGGTCGACATCTCCACCTTGGACGGCACGCTGCAGACCGACATCTTCAAGGAATACATCGCCCAGAAGGAGTGGCTCTTCCCGCCCGAGCCACATCTGCGCCTGATCGGCGACCTGATGGAGTTCTGTAACGACAAAATCCCGGCCTACAAGCCGGTGTCGGTATCGGGTTACCACATCCGCGAGGCCGGCTCGACCGCCGCGCAGGAGCTGGCCTTCACCCTCGCGGATGGCTTCGGCTACGTCGAACTCGGCCTGTCCCGTGGGATGGACATCGAGGAGTTCGCCCCCGGTCTGTCGTTCTTCTTCGACGCACACATCGACTTCTTCGAGGAGATCGCCAAGTTCCGGGCTGCTCGCCGCATCTGGGCCCGTTGGATGCGCGACGTGTACGGCGCGAAGACCGAACGGGCCCAGTGGCTGCGCTTCCACACTCAGACCGCCGGTGTGTCGCTGACCGCCCAGCAGCCGGACAACAACATCGTTCGTACGGCCGTCGAGGCACTTGCCGCGATCCTGGGCGGCACCAACTCCTTGCACACCAACGCCCTGGACGAGGTCCTGGCGCTGCCGAGTGAGAAGGCCGCCCAGATCGCCCTGCGTACCCAACAGGTGATCGCCGCGGAGACCGGCGTCGGCAACGTCGCGGATCCGCTCGGTGGGTCCTGGTACGTCGAGGCGCTCACCGACGAACTCGAGCGTCAGGCCGAGGCGATCTTCGCCCAGGTCAAGGACATGGGGACCGACGGCACGATGACCAGCGGTCTGCTCCGCGGAATCGAGGAGGGCTGGTTCATCGGTGAGATCGCCGAGGCGGCCTTCGACTACCAGCTCAAGCTCGAGAAGGGCGACCGGCAGGTGGTCGGCGTCAACGTCAACAATGCCTCGGTCAGCGACCACGACGAACTCGACATCCTTCGGGTCAGCCACGAGGTCGAGGTCGAGCAATGCCGAGAGCTGGCACAGCGGCGCAGTGTCCGCGACGATGCGGTCGTACATGCGGCGGTGGCGCACATGGTCGAGGTCAGTCGTACGACGCAGAACATGGTGCCAGCCATGCTCGAGGCGGTGCGCGTGGAAGCCACGCTGGGAGAGATCTGTGCTGCCCTGCGTGCCGAATGGGGCGGTTACACCGAGCCTGCGCGGTTCTAGGCGGCCGCCGGTGAAACCGGTGGCAGTGTCAAGATGGAAGCCATGCAGCCCAACCGTGGATCCGCCCCGCCCCGTACCGCCGCCGCTGCTGCCCAGCAGGCTCAGGTAGCGGCCTCGCTTGCCGGTGCGGTCGACCTGGGAGCCATCCGCGCCCGGGCCGAGGCCGCCGAACGGGCCGCTGCGGCACCTTTGCCGGTACCCGGAGCCGGCGGGGGCAGCTATGTCGTGGATGTGACCGAGTCGACCTTCCAGGCCGAAGTCATCGACCGTTCCTTCCAGGTGCCGGTGATCCTGGATCTTTGGGCGGACTGGTGCCAGCCGTGCAAGCAGCTTTCCCCGGTGCTGGAAAGGCTTGCCGCCGAAGGCAACGGGGCTTGGATCCTGGCCAAGATCGACATCGACTCCAACCAGCGGCTGGCCGAGGGGCTGCAGGTGCAGAGCATCCCGGCGGTCAAGGCGGTACTGCAAGGCGCGTTGGCGGCGGAGTTCAACGGAGCACTTCCCGAGGCCGAAGTACGCAAGTTTCTGACTGCGGTCGTCGAGGCAGCCGGCGGGAAGCTGCCGCCCGGTTCGGCCACGGATGAGGACGGCCTGGACGACACCGGACAGGACGACCCGCGACTCGATGCCGCCGAGGACGCGGTGGCTCGGGGTGATCTCGACGCCGCCGAGGCGGCCTATGCCGAGGTCGTGGCGGCCGAACCGGACCACCCGATAGCTGGCCTAGCGCTGGCCCAGATCCAGTTGCTGCGCCGCGCCGAGGCCGCCGGTCCGGACGCCGTAGCCAGCGCTGATGCAGATCCAAGGAATGCCGAGTCAGCTCGGGCCGCCGCCGACGTGGAAATGGCCCAGGGTCAGGTCGACCAGGCCTTCGAGCGGCTGCTCTCGGTCATCCGGTCCACCAGTGACGGCGACCGCGACGTCGCCCGGGAGGCGCTGCTGAAACTGTTCGCCCTGGTTGGTGACGAGGACCCGCGGGTCGTCGTCGCGCGCAAGAAGCTCACCGCCGCACTGTTCTGACCTGACTCAGCCGCCGAAGATGCCGCAGTTTGCGCCGCCGTTGACGAAACCCTGACGGAAGACGTCGACGAGTTGAAAACCGGACAGCCCCACCTCGGGAAGGATCTCCCGACGGGAGCCGTACTCGATGAGGAAGATCACTGCCTCGTCGATGTCACCGGGGCTGATGGTGGCCTGGGCCAGATCGTCGAGGTTGCCCAGGTAGAACTGCGCCGCGAACCAGCCAGTGGCACAGACCGCCGCCGAGATCGCCTCGGGCCCGCGGATGGACAGCTCGACCGCGTTTCGAGCGGCAAGGGCATATGGCAAGGAGATCGCCGTCGTAACGGCGAAGTCGCCGATATCCTCGGCAACCACTTCTGTGAGATCGGACTCGTCGAAGGCAACTGTGTTGTCCTCCGCGCAGAAGTTGATGTCGCGTTCCACGTCGTCGCCACCGCAATCGGGGGCATCGCTGTCGAAGGCAACCAGCTCTGGTGCGATGAACGACTGCTGTCCGACTTCGTCAAAGGCTGATTCCCAGAAGCTCTCTAGTGCCCGTTCGCTGATCTCGACGGCGTTCTCGTATGACTCGTTGCCCGTGTCGTTCCCGGTGAACTCGGCAAGGGTGAACAGCCGTTCGTCGTCGTAATTGTCCCGGCACGCCTCCGCTCCGCTATCGAATCCTTCTTGGAAGGCCGACACCCGATCGAAATAGGACCCGTGTGCTCTCTCGTCGTTCGCGGCCGCTCCGGGTTCGTCTCGCAGAAGCAGGTATCCGCGCACGACGTCGTCCAGTTCCGGCGCGCGGATGTTGAAGTGTTTCGCGTTGTCCTCGGCGACCCAGCCGGTCCACGCGCCGGCGTAGCAGTCTGCCTGGGTCTCGAAGACGATGGACAGCTCGGAGGGCGGCGGCTCGCGGCCCTGGATGGCATGGCCGAATTCGTGAGCCATGACCAAGGCCGGCAGGAAGCGGCCGTAATCGGCAGCCAGGCTCTCCAGCAGCGTGCGGTCATACACGATGTTGTCCCCACCGCCATCGGATTGCGGGAAGCAGTAGAAGGCGTTGTCCGCGACGTTCTCCGGATCCCCGTCCAGGCAGCCGATGTCATCTGGATAGTCGTCGGGATCGAAGTCGTCCGGATCGATCGAGTAGTAGCCACCGGTGAGCGGTTCGAAGTCTCCATCGTAGAGCTCGGGAAAGGTCTGCGACCAGTAATCGTTGATGTCGGCCAAGGCATTGCGAGCCGTCTTGTCGATCTCGCTGCCGGTCGACCCGATGATCTCGAAGTCGGAGTCGGCCACATCCTGACGGAGCCCGTTGGCCGGTACGGGAGCACCGGTCACCATGGTGGAACAGCCCGTCGCGAGTATCGCCACGACGACCAGGATGTGCATGCTGTGCGACGCCTTGGCCGACCTCATTCGATCTTCTCCTCTGGGCTGCCTGGACACCGGGCAGCCATAACGTCAGCTTCCGGGACGGAGCATAAAACGTCGGTGAGGCGCCCCGAGCCTTCGCCGTAACGACGCAGCCGCTATGCCAGGACGGTGACCGCGGGCTGGGTTCATGCGCTGCGTTCACGGACGAGTGCTTCGATGCCGGTCAGCACGCGTTCCAGGCCGAACTCAAAGGCGTGGTCGGGATCAGAGATGGCTTGGTGGTGCGCACCGGCCGTCGTACCGACTCGTGCGGCGAGCGGGAAGCGCTGCGGGTCCAGAACCTTGGCCAACCACGGTTGGGTCGCGGCCCACCACGTCGCATCGTCGACGCCGCTGCTGCGCTGCACGTCGACGGCGTCGACCGCGCTCCGAGCCGCGCCCGCGACGTAGTCGCTGATCAGGGTCACGAGGGAGTCCATCTCGACGTCGTCAAGGCCGAGACCCTCGAGGGCGCGGAGCTCGCGCTCGTACGTGGCGAGGATCCCTGGTCCCAGGGGCGGTCTGGTAGCGGCTAGGTGCAGCATCCAGGGGTGGCGCCGAGCCAGTGCCCACCGCTCGCGGGCGATCCACTCGACTCGCTCCCGCCAGGTCGCGCCCAGCGGATCACCAGCGGTCTCGTGATGAACGGCGTCGAGCATGACGTCGACGAGTTCGGCCTTTCCTGGCACGTAGGTATACAGCGACATGGTTCCGACGCCGAGCCGCTCGGCGACTCGGCGCATGGACAACGCGTCTAGACCGTAGGAATCGGCCAGTTCGATGGCGGCTGCCGCGATGCCACGCAAGGTCAGTCCCTGTCGGGGACCCCGGGTCCGGGTCGGCTCGGCGCTACCCCAGAGCAGCGCCATGGTCCGGGCGGGGTCCCCGCCGCCGGTCTGCACGGTCGCCATTACAACTCGGCTGGGTCGCTCTCGAGTTCTTCCGGTACCAGCCACAACGCGCCCAGGGGAGGGAGCGAGACGGTCACCGAATGCGGCTGGCCATGCCGCGCCTGCCCGTCGGCTTGCACCCTGCCGAGATTCCCGACTCCGGAACCGCCGTAGGAGTCCGCGTCGGTGTTGACCAGTTCGACCCATGAACCGGTGCGCGGCAGACCCACCTGATAACCGTGGTGCGGAACAGAGGCGAAGTTGGCGATGCAGGCGACCACGCTGCCATCCGTTCCATGGCGCAGGAACGAGAAGACGTTGCTGGTCGCGTCATTGGCATCGATCCACTGAAATCCGGCCGGCTCGGTGTCCTGTGACCAGATGGCCGATTGGCTCCGATAGGCCCGGTTCAGGTCACCGACCAGCAATTTCAGTCCGGCATGACCCGGATCGTCGAGCAGGCCCCAGTCCAGCGACGATCCCTCGGCCCATTCGGCGGTCTGACCGAACTCACTGCCCATGAACAGCAACTGCTTACCCGGATGGGCCCACATGTAGGCAAGCAACAGCCGCAGGGTAGCCAACTGTTGCCACCGGTCACCCGAAACCTTGCCTAGCAGGGATCCCTTGCCGTGGACGACTTCGTCGTGACTGATCGGCAGGATGTAGTTCTCGGAGAACGCGTACATCATGGCGAAGGTCATCTGATCGTGATGGTAGGACCGGTGGATCGGCTGGCGGGCAAGGTAATTCAGCGTGTCGTGCATCCAGCCCATGTTCCACTTGAAGCCGAATCCCAGCCCACCGAGATAGGTCGGTCGGGTGACGCCCGGCCAGGCGGTGGACTCCTCGGCGATGGTGATGGCGCCGGGCGCATGCTTGTAGACGGTGGCGTTCATCTCCTGAAGGAACGCGACCGCGTCGAGGTTCTCCCGGCCGCCGTAGACGTTGGGCAGCCACTCCCCTTCCTTGCGCGAGTAGTCGAGGTAGAGCATCGAGGCCACGGCGTCCACCCGCAGCCCGTCGATGTGATACTCCTGCAGCCAGTACAAAGCGTTGGCCACCAAGAAGTTCCGTACCTCGCGGCGGCCGAAGTCGAAGACATAGGTACCCCAGTCGGGCTGCTCCCCGCGGCGTGGGTCGGCGTGCTCGTACAACGGGGTTCCGTCGAAACGAGCCAGTGCCCATTCGTCTTTGGGGAAATGCGCGGGGACCCAGTCGACGATGATGCCGATACCAGCCTGGTGCAGTTGGTCGACCAGGTAGCGGAAGTCGTCCGGGGAGCCGAAGCGCGCGCTGGGTGCGTAGTAGGAGGTGACCTGGTAACCCCACGAGCCGCCGTACGGATGCTCGGAGACGGGGAGCAGTTCGACATGGGTGAAACCGGTCTCCACCAGGTAGTCGACCAATTCGTCGCCCAATTGGCGGTAGTCCAAGCCCTTTCGCCAGGAACCGAGATGAACCTCGTAGATGCTCATCGGCGTGTTGTGCCATGACATGTCGCTGCGGCGGGTCATCCAATCCTGGTCCTGCCAGGCATAGTCAGACGCGGTGACGACCGAGGCGGTGGCCGGCGGGATCTCGGTCCCGAAGGCCATCGGGTCCGCCTTGACCCGCCATACCTCGTCGGCGCCAAGGATATTGAATTTGTACCGAGCCCCCACGTCGACGCCCGGTACGAACAGTTCCCAGACTCCGGTCGCTCCGACCAGCCGCATGGAATACGCCGTGGCCTGCCAGAAATCGAAATCCCCGGTGACCCGGACCCCGAGAGCGCTTGGCGCCCACACGGCGAAGGACACTCCTGATACTGATCCGCCAGGGGTCTCATACGTTCGTGTGTGGGCGCCAAGGACGGTCCAGAGCTTTTCGTGGCGCCCCTCGGCGATGAGGTGTTCGTCCATGTCCCCGAGAGTGGGCAACCAGCGGTAGGGGTCATCGACCAGGTAGGTCGCATCGCCCTCACCCTCGAGGTAGATGACCTCCAAGCGGTAGTCGACCGGCGGAGTGGACAGTTTCGCTTCGAAGACTCCGCGGACGTGTACGAGTTGCATCGGGATCTGGTATCCGGCGACCAGTACCGAGACCCCAGACGCATCTGGACGGAACGTCCGGACGACCGTCAGCCCGTCCTCGACGTGGACGCCCAGCAACGCGTGCGGATCCCGCTCCCGGCCGGCCACCAGCGCGTCGAAGCGTTCGGAGTTGTGAGGAGGAGCGGTCATCAGTTGTTCACCAGGCGGTCGAAGGAGTGCAACGGGATGCTCAGCCAGTGTGGTCGGTTGCGAGCCTCGTACACCGTCTCGTAGATCGCCTTGTCAGCCTCGAGCGCTGCCAGCAGCACGCCGAAGTCCGCTGGGTCAGTTCCCCCCGCCGCTGCATATCCGGCGCAGTAGGCATCGCGATTGCGTCCCGCCCACTCGGCGGCCCGGTAGGACAGCTGCGGGTCGGTTTTCTCGCCGAGAAGCAGATGCTGGGCTGCGTAGTCGAAGGAGCGCAGCATGCCGGCCACATCGCGCAGCGGGGTGTCCAGTGCGCGACGGACCGCGATCGAGCGAGCGGGCTCGCCCTCGAAGTCAAGGATCGTCCAACCGGTCACCGTCCGCAGGACCTGGCCCAGGTGCAGGTCGCCATGCACCCTCTGCAGGATCACTGGTACCTGGATCGACTCCAACTCGGCATAGGTCGCTCGGATGGCCTCGCCGTAGGGCCCGAGTTGGTTGACCATGTCGGTCGCCTTGTCCAGGCGGTTGTGCAGTTCCTCGATCAAATCCGATAGCCAGTCCGGACCGGCGGGTTCGGAGGGCAGCACCCGGGCGAGGTCGGCATGAACCGATGCGGTGGCTGCCCCGAGGCGATGGGACTCCGAGGCGAAGTCGCCGCCGACCTCTTCGGCGTGCAGGTCTGCCTCGGCGTAAAGGTCACGGACGCTGGTGCTGGCCAGAGACCAGCCGTCGGTGGCCCCCGGTAAGAACTTCTGGACCATCGCCGCGGTCGCCGTAGGAGCCGGGACTTGCGCATCTGTGCCGTCGCCGTCCGCGTCGGCGGTCAGCCGGACCTCGACCGAACCGAGTAGCGGGGCAATATGCGGGTTGCCGGTGGGAGCCAGGGCATGGTGGATCTCGACATCGGGATTGATCCCTGGTTCGAGCCGGCGAAAGACCTTGAGGATCGCCAGGTCGCCGTAGACCAGGGACGTGTTGGACTGCTCGGTGGTGACGATGTCGCCGGGGATGCCCGACGGGATCTGCACACCAGCCTCCGGCCGGAACATCACCGGCCCGATCTCGGCGCCCTCGGCGAGCAGTGACAGCCAGGACGCGGTCTGCTCCCGATCACGCAGGGCGTCATAGACCCACAGCGGTTCTGGTTGGTCGGACTCCGACGCCGTGCCGGCCGTACCGCTGGTGGTGTTGATCCATCCGATCAACGCTCCGGCCAAGCCCTCGACCGGTTCATGGCGGACGGTCACCGGTACGAGGTAACCCGCGCGTTCACCGTCGGAATACCAGATCCGGACGTGGTGCACTTCGAGGACCGGGTTCCCGGCCGCCAGGACGACACCGCTGTCGGTGAGCCGGTCGATCGTTGCGCCCTTTCCCGAGTACCAGCGCTGAGCTGGCAGCCAGTCGGCCAGGACCCCGCTGAGGTCGGTCGTGTCGCCGGCGATCATCCATCCACTTCCGTCATCGAGGTGGGCATGGCCTCGTTGTTCTCCGGAGGGCCGAGTTCGAACCAGTAGAAGCCGTGCCCTGCCAGAGTCAGGAAGTACGGCAGCACCCCGATCACCGGAAAGCGGACCCGTCCGACCAGCTCCGTCGGGGTGAAGCCCTCGAAGCGGCGCAGATCCAACTCGGCTGGTTGCGGAAAACGCGACAGGTTGTTGACACAGAGGACTCGGTCATCGCCGAATTCGCGGACAAAGGCGATCACCGTCGGGTTGCGGCAACCGATCTCGGTGTAGCCGCCCAGTCCGAAGGTCGGGTGCTGCTTGCGGACCGCGATCATCCGCCGGGTCCAGTGCAGCAGCGAATTCGTGGTGCGCATCTGGGACTCGACGTTGGTGACCTGAAACCCGTACACCGGATCGGCGTTGATCGGCAGGCACAGCCGTTGCGGGTCGGCGGTCGAGAAGCCGGCGTTGCGGTCCGGGGTCCACTGCATGGGGGTACGGACGCCGTCACGATCACCGAGCCAGATGTTGTCGCCCATCCCGATCTCGTCGCCGTAATAGAGGACGGGTGAGCCAGGCAGGGACAACAGCAGGGCGGTGAACAACTCCAGGGTGTTTGTGTCGTTGTCCAACAACGGTGCGAGGCGCCGACGAATCCCGATGTTGGCCTTCATCCGGGAGTCCTTGGCGTACTCGGACCACATGTAGTCGCGTTCGTCGTCGGTGACCATCTCCAGGGTCAGCTCGTCGTGGTTGCGCAGGAAAATTCCCCACTGGCAGTTGTCCGGGATCGAGGGGGTCTGGGCCATGATCTCCGAGATCGGAAACCGGGACTCCCGGCGTACGGCCATGAATAGCCTTGGCATCACCGGGAAATGGAAGGCCATCTGGCATTCGTCGCCGATCTTCGGGTCACCGAAGTACTCCACGACGTCGGCCGGCCACTGGTTGGCTTCGCACAGCAGCACCCGGTCCTGATAGTTGCTGTCCACAAAGGACCGAACCTCACGCAGGAACTCGTGGGTACGGGGCAGGTTCTCGCAGTTGGTGCCCTCCTCCTCGAACAGGTACGGCACTGCATCCAACCGGAACCCGTCGATACCGACGTCCAGCCAGAACCGCAGCGCGTCGATCATCGCCTCGCGCACCCGCGCGTTCTCGAAGTTGAGGTCCGGCTGGTGGCTGAAGAACCGATGCCAGAAGTACTGGTGGCGGACCGGATCGAAGGTCCAGTTGGAGTTCTCGGTGTCGACGAAGATGATCCGGGCATCGGGATATCCCGAGTCGTCGTCGGCCCAGACATAGAAGTCACCGAACGGGCCGTCGGGGTCGTTGCGGGAGGCTTGGAACCACGGGTGCTGTTCGGAGGTGTGGTTCATGACCACGTCGATGATGATCCGCATGCCCCTGGCGTGGGCCTGCTCGACGAGTTCGGCGAAGTCGTCGATGCTCCCGTACTCCGGGAGGACCGCGTTGTAGTCGGCGACGTCGTACCCCCCGTCGCGCAGCGGGGAGACGAAGAACGGCGGCAGCCACAGGCAGTCCACGCCCAGCCAGGCCAGGTAGTCGAGTTTGCCGATCATCCCGCGCAGATCGCCGGTGCCGTCGGCATTGCTGTCCGCGAATCCACGTACGAGCAGCTCGTAGAAGACCGCTCGCTTGTACCACTGTGGATCGGTGGACTCGGTCGCGTCGATCGGGTCGGCCGACACCGCGGCATCTCCGTTGCGCACCCGGCCACGCTACCGAGAGTCGGTGGGCCTGCCCGGCCGGGGCCGGATCCTCCACAGATTCCCGTGCTAGTCGGCGCAACCTTCGCTTGGCCTGCGGCGTATCCATTCCACGACGCCACCGCGGTGTCGCGCAACAGACTCACCGACCCGGAAGGGGTCATGCCATGAGGATCTGGCTCAAGGGGATTGCGGTCGCCGCAACCATCGCTTCGATTGCACTTGTCGTTCCGGCAACGGCTGCACAGGCGGCGCCGTACTGCGGGATCACCTGGGGTTCTCTCCCCAAAGAGGCCAGCTCCGGGTCGGATGCCTTGGTGACCGACGTGCGCGTCGGACAGCAAGCATGCTACGACCGGCTCGTCCTCGACCTGTCGGGAGACGTGCGGGGCTACTCGGTCCGCTACGTCAACCAAGTCCGATTCGACGGGTCCGGCGAGGTGGTCCCGTTGCGCGGCGGTGCCAGGCTCGAAGTCGTCGCGAGGGCCGGTGTAGTGCCCAGCGATTCCTTCTTCCTACCCAACGGTGAGCTCGCCGACGTGTCCGACTACCCGACCTTCCGGCACGTCGCCTGGGCCGGCAGCTTCGAGGGCCAGACCACCGTGGGTCTCGGCGTCCGAGCCCGGCTGCCGTTCCGGGTCTTCATCCTCGACGGACCAGGCAGCGGCTCGCGGTTGGTGATTGATGTCGCGCACCGCTGGTAGTGCGAGCAACCTGATCAGCCAGCCAAGTGGTCACCAACTGCACCGGATTCCACCGAACGGATGCAGTTGGTGGCCACTTCGTCAGGCGAAGCCGATGTGCGGCCGCTGCAGTCGGAGGATGTGAGCTACCTCGCGGTGGGGGCCGAGTTCGACGTAGTTGTACTGACCCCACTCGAACTGCGCCCCGGTCAGTTCGTCGACCAGGGTGAAGCGATCCGCCCAGTCCAGCCCGAGCGCTGGCAGGTCAAGCGCGGTGGTGCCGATCTGTGCCCCGTACGGGTCCAGGGTGCACACGACCAGGACCGCGTCGCGGCTACCCGGATCGGACTTCGAGAAGCAGAGCAGGTTGCCGTTCTCGATGTGGTGGAAGTGGATGGTCCGAAGCTGGCGCAAGGCAGGATGCGCACGCCGGATCTCATTGAGCCGGCGCAGGAACGGTTCCAGGGACTGACCGGCCGCGTCAGCGGCGGCGTAGTCGCGCGGACGGAGTTGGTACTTCTCCGAGTCCAGGTACTCCTCGCTACCGGGCCGGACCGGGCGGTGCTCGAAGAGCTCGTAGCCGGAGTAGACGCCCCAGCTCGGCGCCATCATCGAGGCCAACACCGCGCGGATCTTGAACATCTGCGGACCGCCCACTTGAAGCGAGGAATGCAGGATGTCGGGAGTGTTCACGAAGAAGTTCGGGCGCATGTAGTCCGCAGCCTGAGCGAGCTCGCGGCCGTACTCCTCGAGTTCGATCTTGCCGGTCCGCCAGGTGAAGTAGGTGTAGGACTGGGTGAACCCGAGCTTGGCCAGCGTGTGCATCATCGCTGGTCGGGTGAAGGCTTCGGCAAGGAACAGCACGTCGGGGTCGGTCTTCTTGATCTCCCAGATGAGCCAGTGCCAGAAGTTCAGCGGCTTGGTGTGCGGGTTGTCGACGCGGAAGATCCGCACGCCGCGGTCCACCCAGAGCTTCGTGACGCGCAGCACCTCGGCATAGAGCCCGCCCGGGTCCTTGTCGAAGTTGAGCGGGTAGATGTCCTGGTACTTCTTCGGTGGGTTCTCCGCATACGCGATCGTGCCGTCCGGCTTCGTTCTGAACCAATCCGGGTGCTCGGCCACCCAGGGATGGTCGGGCGCGCACTGCAGCGCCAGATCCAGAGCGACCTCCATACCCAGATCGCGGGTGTGGCTGACGAAGTCCGCGAAGTCCTGCTCGGTTCCGAGCGCGCGGTGGATCGCGTCGTGCCCGCCGTCCTTGCTGCCGATCGCCCACGGACTGCCCACATCGTCAGGGCCGGGATCAAGGGTGTTGTTGGGTCCCTTCCGGTTGACCTCGCCGATGGGATGGATCGGCGGGAGGTAGACGACGTCGAAGGCCATCTCGGCGATGGCGGGCAGCCGCTTGGCCGCATCGAGGAACGTGCCGTGCACCGGCCTGCCAGTCGCGTCCAGCCCGCCCTCGGAACGTGGGAAGAACTCATACCAGGAGCCGTAGAGCGCCCGCTCCCGGTCCACCCAGATCTCGTGCCGGGGTGAGCGGGTCACCATCTCGCGGACCGGGGTCGCCTGCAGCAGTGCGTTGACCTGCGTGCTCAGTGCCGAGGCGACCCGAGCGTTGAGACCCGAGGAGTCATTTCGGAGCTGACCTGCGGTCTCCCGCAACGTTGTACGGCTCTCGCCGGCCACCCCGCCGGCCGCCCGGTCGAGGATGCGAGCCCCGATCTCCAGGTCGTTGGCCAGTTCCGCGGCATCCTGGCCGGCGTCGAGCTTGGCGTGTACTGCGTGCAGCCAGCTCGACCACGGGTCCCGCCATGCCTCGACGACGAAACTCCACAAGCCATCGGAGGCCGGGGTGACCAAGCAGGTCCAACGGTCGGGCTCCTCCCCGTCGGGTTGCATCCGGACGAGCTGCCTGGACCCCTTGAACCCCTTGGACGCGGCACCCTTGGGGGCGGTCCACACCACGGTCGCTGCAACGAGGTCGTGCCCTTCGCCGAACACTGTGGCAGTGATCGGTATCCACTCGCCGACGACCGCCCTCGCGGAGTACGTACGGCATGAAACCGACGGAGCGACATCGGCGATTCCCAGTCGAAGGTCAGCGCGGCCAGCCATGCCCCGAGGCTAGCGAGCGGTCGATCTGGTCAATCTGGCGGCTGCGTGCGCGACGTGAGTGGTTCTCAGACTGTCGGGTCCTCAGGCGTAGACGGAGGCCGCCAACGTCGCCAGCCACACCAGCGCCAAGACTTGAAGCACATGATCCCGGAGAGCGATGTCCTCGGGCTCTCCGGCGTCTCCGCCGTCGACATCGACGGCATAGCGCAGGACCGCGATGACGAAGGGAACGATCGAGATCACCGACCATGGCGAGTCGTTGAGTTCGCGGATCTCGAAGGACCACAGGCTGTAGGACGTGACGACGCCGGCGGCAGCCAGGGTCCAGACGAAGCGCAGGTAGCTGGGCGTGTAGCTGCTCAGGATGCGTTTGGTGAGGACACCGGTCTGCTCTGAGAGCCGGATCTCGGCGTACCGCTTGCCGGCCACCATGAACAGCGATCCAAAGCCGGCGCACATCAGGAACCACTGTGACAGTGGGATCTGGGCAGCAGCGCCACCGGCGACGGCGCGGAGCAGGAAACCGGAGGCAACCACGCACAGGTCGAGCACCGGTTGGTGTTTGAGACCGAAGCAGTAGGCGAGCTGGACCGCCTCGTAGACCGCCACGACGACAAGTAGCTCGACGGTCGCCAGCAGGCTCACGCCCAGCGCGGCGAGCAGCAACACGGCAGCGACGCTCAACGCCAAGGGAACCGGAACGGCACCGGCGGCGATCGGTCGGTTGCGTTTGGTCGGATGTGTGCGGTCGGCCTCGACATCTCGTACGTCGTTGACGAGATAGATCCCCGACGCGGCGAGGCAGAAGGCGACGAAGGCGATGGCAGTGTTGAGCAGGATGCCAGGCTCGAACAGAACACCTCCGGCGACCGGCGCGGCACCGACCAGGACGTTCTTGAGCCACTGGCGGGGCCGGATGGAACCGATCAGTCCCGGCACAAGGCGCTGCGACGAGGTCACATCGGCATTCGAGGCATCAACGCTCACGGTGCCACCGTCTCATGTTCGCACCCGCTTCATCGAGACCGCCACAGCCCCGCCGACCATGACGCCGATGGCCACGTCGGAGGGAAAGTGCACACCGAGAACCAGGCGGGAGCCAGCCATTGTCGCAGCCACGCTCGCCGGAACGACCCTGCCAATGGCAAGCAGGGGAGCGTAGGCAACGGCGGCGGCGGTCGTCGAAGCGACGTGCGCGGACGGGCAGCTCAACCGACTTGGTGTGCTGACAAGGATCTGGATCCGGGCGTCGTCGGGTCGGGGACGGCGGACGACCCGCTTGACCAGCACCGCTGTGGCATGGGCAGCGACCACCGATTGGGTGGCGCGAATCCACTCACGGCGCCGCTGTCCACGCGAGGCAGCGATCCCGAAGGCCCCCAGCGCCAACCAACCGAGAGCATGTTCGCCCACGTGGGACAGGGCGCGTGCGCCCTCGACCACGCGAGGGGCAGCCAGACTACGCTGGATGGCGCACAGCGCAGACGTTTCGGCTCGGCGCAGGCTAGTCAGAAGGCGGCCCCTGCCAGCCCATTACCGTCACCGAGTCACGACTCAGGTCATAGGCAGCGGCGGCGTACGCGCGGTCCACGCGGTAGACCGAGAACGACTGGATATCAGCGGCCCCCTGAATCTCCGCAATGACGTTGGTTATCGAGGCTTCTCGCAGAGCCGCGGCATAGAGGCCGCCCCGCTGCAGGACCCAGGTGTTCTCGTAGAGGCCGTCCACGCCTTGTCCCCAAACGACTGCGAACTCGATCGGCTCGGCGATCCCGCTGCTGATTCGCGGCTGCCGTTGACATGGAAAGAGGAAGGCAACCGGCCAAGCGACCCCGACGGCGGCGTCTTCAGGCAGATAGGACTGCAGCGTGGTCATCTGCTGGACGGTGGGGCCGGTGAAGGCCAACCAGCCACCGACTCCGCCGGAGACATCGCGGGCAACGAGGCGAACCAGCTCTCCCTCGTCGAGGTCGAGCTCGAAGGACCGCCAGAATGGCGCGTTGACCTCGTCGGTGATTTCCTGCTCTGAGCGGACTCGTAGGGCATCGGCACCGGCGTATTGGACCTCCAACTCGTTGCCGGCACCGAGTTGGCCGCTCGCGGTCACGACGAGCCGTTCATCGTCAGCCAGGCTCTCGGGAAGCACGAACCAGGGGGAAGTGAATGAGCCGACTCCGTCCTCGCCATCCGGTCCGGTGAGGCTGCCCCACAGATCGGTGGCCATTCCCGTACCCGGAGTGGCGGCTGGCGGCATGCCGGTGAAGAAGCCGCCGTTGCTGACGAAACCGCTGGGCGGCTCGACAGGTTCGGAGACGAAGTTGCTGCGCGACAGAGGCGCCGCCGTTGACTCGTCCAGGACGTCGATACCACCGGCGGCGTCACAATTGTTGGCCAATGGGTCGCGGATGGCAGATGCGTACGGGGAGTAGCTGTCCAAGGTGCGGACGGTGGCCATCGCGAAGCTACCGCCGAGGTAGCCCACCGAGGTGAGCAAGAAAACGAGGACGAGCGCAGGAATGGCTGTGACGGCCGTCAAACCGCGCCACCCTCCCAGCTGCCGACGCGCAAAGATCCGGTGCAGGACGGCGATGATCCCGGCGAGACCGAGCGCCCACCAGAGCAGGCTGTCCAGCTCGATGAACAACACGTCTGGGCTCTTCCCTGGGTCGGGCATCCCCAGCAGCCAGTTGTACGGCCAGTCGTTGGGGCCGTGCATGGCCAATGCGATCACCGCGATCGTCGAGACCGCTGCGAAGATGGTCACACCGGTAGGTACCCGCAGCCCACTGTCCCGCAGAGACCTGATCACGAAGGGCAGGCTGACGAGGAAAAGCCCGAGAAACGCTGCGCCCAGCCCGGCCATGGCTCCGAAGTGATGCGTCCACTTGCTGGGTGTCAGCCAGAACAGCAAGAAGGCCAGCCCGAGTGCAAACCCCGCAGATACCAAGCGCGGTGGAATCTCGACGCGTCGCTGGCGCGCCGTTATCAGGACGATCAGAAACCAGACCAAGGAGATGATCGCGATCAGTACCGCTGTGCGTTTCGCGTAGTTTCCCATTGGGATCTGGTTGAGCAGGAAGCCGTAACGCTGCCATTCGTCGAACATGGAGTTCTGTTCCTGGATCGAGAGGAAGATCGCCTGTCCGCGAAGGAAGTCATGCAAAGTGCCGTCGGAAAAAGTCGCGGCACTGGCCAGCGCCCCCGGTGATAGCACAGCGACGCCGCGAGCAAGTGTGCCCCGTAACGCGCCGTCGTCGGCCCGCAGCAGGGCCCAGATCTTCGGCGCCCCGACGATCAGCGGCGCCAGGCAGATGAAGCCGGTCGGGTGACAGGTGAAGCCGAGGCCGGCCGCACCCACCGCGGCGGCGATCGGTGTGAGTCGACGCGCCTCGATGCCCGCCGTGACACCCACCAAGGTGGCCAACGCCAGCACGGCCACGACCGCCTCAGGTCGGACGCCCATGTCGTAAGGCATCCACCAAGCCAGGAACACCAAGGCGACGGCGGCTACGGCGGCCAGCATGCCGCGTGGACTCGAGCGAACCGCGGCCGGCAGGGCAGGGCCGCCGATCACGAACCGCCGTAACAGGACCCAGGTGAGCAACCCGCATGCCAGTGCGGGGATCCGGAGAACGACCGCGCTGTTTCCGACGCCCTGCCAAAGGCTCAGCACGTTGTAGAACCAGGTGAACGGTGTGAAGTTCTGGTTATACAACTGGAAGTAGTTGCCGACGTACCCCTCGAAGGGGGCGTTGCGTGCCATCGCCGCGTAGTAACCGTCGTCGTCGCTGGCGGGTGCCAGAAAGACCCAGATGACCAGAACCAGCACCACGACCGCGTCGACAAAGAGTAAGGACCGCTGCGGGAAGGGTCGGCCCAAGGCCGCGTCAGCCACTGGACCCCTGGGCGGATCAGGAGGTTCGCGCCGGTCGTCGTCTTGGTCGATTCGGCGGCGGGATCGGTCCAGTTGCACAAGTGCCCATGCACTCACCGCGGCGGCGAAGAGCATCAGCACAAGCATCACGGTCTTGATCAGCGTGGGGCTGCTGGCCATCTGGTTGTCGACGAACACCCGGACGGACAAGTCATCTGCGCCGGCTCCGGGCAGGCCGGTCAGGGAGGTGGCAAGGACGTCGATGTCGGGTAGGTCCTCGGTGCTGGCGATTTCGGTACCATCGCGAGACACCCTGAGTCCCCCTGAGCCGCCGTCGATCCGATATCCGCAGGCACCATCGGACACCGGCTCGTCGACTAGGCCATCACCGACCGCGTCGATCTGCACCCTTCCGTCGAGCACGCTGACAACCAGGCCTTGGTCGACGGCAACGGGTTGGTCCGGGTTGATCGTGGCCAGAAGGGTCCCGTCGGAGGTCTCCTCGGCTGCTCGTGCGGTCTGGCAGCTGAAGCGGATCTCGAGTCCCCGAGGAATCTGGCTGGCCAACTGCAGGCTGGTCGACTGAGGCGAGGTCGTGTCCTGCGGCCAGGTCACTGACGGCGTGCTCATGTTCACCGGGGCCAACGGCAGGACAACGGCTAGGGCGACAGCCACCAACCCGGCGATCACCGCGATGCGTGTCCATCGGGTAGGGCCAATTCCCGGTCGTGACCTTTCACTGGTGTCCTGTTGCCCGCGACCATGGAGGGGCTCACTGACGGACCTCAGGGCGTCGGATCCTCTCGGGTAGTGACGCGGCCAGCGTCAGGCCGCTGCTTCGCTAGGTTGGTCATTACCACGTCACTGGTCAGTCGGACGCGCTGTCTGTCTACCGAACCCTACCTCGCAGAGGGGTCTGACTCTGTCCACCGCACCGGAGAATGCAGCCACATCGAGTGCACTGCCCGACGGCGTCCTCGGAACAGGATTGGGACTTCGAATACCTACCGGCCGGTCACTGGTCTGGGTAGTCGTCTGGTTAGTCACGGCCGGTGTGCTGGTGAACGTTTACCTCGCGGTGCTCGCCCGGGTGCTCAGTGAAGCGGAGTACGGACGCTTCGTCTCCTTCGTCTCCATTGTGCTGCTCATCTCCTTCGGTGGATTCCTGCCGGTCGAGCAGGAGATGGCTCGACAGTTTCAGAGTGGTTACGCGGGCCGGACTGTATTCAGGTCCGGTGCGCTGGTGTCGATCGGTATCGCGGTCGTTGGCACCACCCTCGTCGCCCTGCTCGTCCCATGGCTGATCCCTTCCTTGGCTGAGCCACAGATCCTGATCGCTCTACTGTGCTTCTGCCCGGTCTGCGTCGTACAGTTCCTGGTCCGCGGAACCCTGGTTGGTACCGGCCGGATGGCCGCGCATGGAGGGCTCCTGCTCTGGGATACGGTCCTGCGACTCGGCTTCGCCGTCATCGTGCTGTTGCTGACGTCGACTGACGCTGCCGCCGGCGACTACGCCATCGCTCTTGTCGCGGCCATCACCGCCGCGCACGTGCCTGTGCTGTTCTTCGCCTATCGGGTTGCACAGCGACTCCCCGGCCAAGCGCCTAGGCATGCGCCGTCGACTCGCGAAACCAGCGGATTGATCGGCCATCTGATCGGCGGCTCGATCAGTTCGCAGATCCTCTTGAACTCCCCACCGATCCTCGTCGCCGCCGTCGCCAGCGCCGGAGAGGCCGATCTGGTTGGGCGTTTCGCGGCCACGTTCACCCTGGCCCGAGTGCTCCTGTTCGTCGCCGTCCCCTTGCAGAGTGCGCTGGTGCCCATCTTCACCCGGATGGTGGCCGACGGCACGGCTCGCCACCGGCGCCTGCTGGCGGTCCGGATCGGCCTCGGCACGCCGGCGGCTGCGTCGCTAGGGGCGGCAGTGGCCTGGTTGACGGGTCCCTGGTTAGTCGAGGTCGTGTTCGGATCCCGCTATGCGCTCGGAGGGCGCGACGTCGCAATCATGGTGGCAGGTGCCATGCTCTATCTCGGGCTGATCGTCGCTGCCCAGGCGCTCGTCGGGGCGGACCGACACCATGACGTGGGGCTCGCTTGGACCCTGGGTCTGCTGGCCTACGCGGCTG
>JALZIL010000008.1 GCA_030860305.1 Actinomycetota bacterium | reverse complement strand
ACGATCCCACGACGGATCCGTGACCTGGGTCTGGACACGTCGCACTTCACTGGCAAGGGATGGCGCAAGGGCAGTGAACGGTCAGTGCGAACTGCACGCCCTCTCCCAGAGATCCTCGTCGAGAATTCCGATCACGTCACGACCTCTGCGCTGCGGCGACGGCTGCTCAAGGAGGGCCTCCGACAACCCCGCTGCGAGATCTGTGGTGGAGAGGAGTGGAACGGCCGGGATATCCCGCTGCAACTCGATCACATCAACGGGAACCGAACCGACAACAGGCTCGAGAACCTTCGGATACTCTGTCCCAACTGCCACGCCCAGACAGATACGTGGTGCAGTAAGAATCGCGGTCGCTTTGACCGCCTCGCGCCCGTGCCGGAGTTGGTATACGGGCCCCGCTCAAACCGGGGTGCCTTCGGGCATGAGGGTTCGAATCCCTCCGGGCGCACACCGCAGCTCGGCCAGCTTGCCTTCAGCGAGTTGACCGAGTTCGCGTTGTGACTCCTGCGTGGCCAGGCTGGCGCTGAAGCCCAGGAGGGCCAGCCCCGTCCTGGCATCAAGGGAGCGGCGGACACATCGACGGCGCAGGATCGGTCCCGCCCGGTGGAACGCCGCCGCAAACAGGAGCAGGTACAGCAGCGACAAGCAGGACATGGCTGAGGGCGAACAGGGGCAGAACGCCTTGACGCCATCCGGCCAACGCGTCACCCAGCCCAGCGGCACCCTGCGCGTGGTCGACGGCGACGTAGCGACCGGCGATAGCCGACCGCAGCGACTGGACACCCAGTAGAGCCAGGTCGGCGACACCTGCCCAGCGAATGGCCTCGAACACCGGTTGAGACCGCACGCTGACCGCACCGAGCCCGACCGCCGCAGTGATGCCCTGGACGGCATTTGGAGCTGGCCACCGCGAGCCGGCTATCTGCGCCTGCCGGGCTCGCATAGACTTCCCCGTCTTCGGGTCTCCCTTTGGAGGATCGGAAGGCGATCGCATACCTGGGCTCGTGACCAGCGGCTCGGGGGAGGTGAGGATCTGAGACTGCACGGCAACGTCGAGAAGCGGTTGAGCGACACCCGCACGGAGCTGGCGCGGCTGCGCGAGGGGCTGCGGATCCTCGACGAGCAGGCGGCCTACCAGGCCGACGTCGCGCAGGAGGCGGAGACCCGCGCCATCGTCGCCGGCACGCCGCTGGCCGACCGCCAGCTCCACGAGGCCGCCGAGGATCTGCGTCGGCTGCGCCGCCAAGGCGACGAGGCACGCGAGCAGATCGCGGCCGTCGCGGCCGAGCAGGACCAGCTGCTCGAGCGGCTGTTCGACGCCAAGGCCTCGCCATGACGTCGGTGGAATCGACGCGCGAGGCCGGCCAGCAGGCGGATGACGAAGATGTCCGGCGTCGCGGCGGCGAGCCCATCCGGGTGCTCATCGCCGAGGACGAGGCGCTCATCCGTCTCGACCTGTGTGAGATGCTCGTCGAGGAGGGCTTCGACGTCGTGGCCGAGGTGGCCGACGGGGCAACGGCAGTGCGCCTGGCCCGGGAGCAGCGTCCAGACCTGTGCATCCTCGACCTGAAGATGCCGGTGATGGACGGCATCCAAGCCGCCGAGCAGATCACCAAGGAGCGGTTGTCGGCGGTGCTGATCCTGACCGCCTTCAGCCAGCGCGACCTGATCGACAAGGCTCGACGGGCAGGGGCGATGGCCTACCTGGTGAAACCGTTCCAGAAACACGACCTGCTGCCGGCGATTCAGATCGCCGCCGGTCGCTTCCAAGACCTGCAGGGCCTCACCGACCAGGTGGGCGACCTCAGCGACCGGTTGGAGGCGCGCAAGCTCGTGGAGCGGGCCAAAGGGTTGCTGCAGTCCAACGAGCAGATGACCGAGCCGGCGGCGTTCCGGTGGCTGCAGAAGACGGCAATGGAACGGCGGTTGCCGATGCGGGCGGTGGCCGAGCAGGTGGTCGAGCGCTATGACCATGGCAAGTAGGCGTCCGACCGCTTCGCTGTTTGAGGACATGCGCGTTCCCCCGGTTTCGCTCTTTCAGAACGGAGCGCACGGCGACCGGACGCTCGGTTACCATGACGCTGCCCGCTCCCCGGGTGGCGCGGTCGGCGTGAGGAAACGAGGGGACCGAGTGCGCATGATCCGGATCCTGGTGCTGGCCGCGATGGGTTGCGTTCTGTTGCTGCCTGCGACCGCCGCGCAGGCTCAGCAGCAAGAGGGCGGGGAGGCCATTCGCGGCACAATCGTGCAACGCCCAGAGGAGGGAGATCCTGTCCCCGTGCCCGGCGTGGACATTGCGGTCACCACCGGCGACGGCGAGGACGTGGGTACCGTAACGACCGCCGAGGACGGCAGCTACGCCTTGGAGTTGCCCGGTCCCGGCGACTACAGCGCAACACTCGTCGCCGAGACGTTGCCGGAGGACGTGCAGCTGACCGACCCCGACCGCGCGACGCTGGAGTTCAAGATCCGTCCCGGTCAGTCACGACCCCTGCTGTACCCCCTTGGCGAGGCCGAGTCGGTGGGCGGCCGGTTCGCCGCGTTCATGAGCCGCGCGCTGCAGCTGGCGGTCGAGGGCATCAAGTTCGGACTCATCATCGCCATGACGGCGGTCGGCTTGTCACTCATCTTCGGGACCACCGGGCTGGTCAACTTCGCGCACGGCGAGCTGGTGACGTTCGGAGCGATCGCCGCCTGGATCATCAACGTCACTTTCGGCGTGCACTTCTTCCTCGCGGCGATCCTCGCCATGGGCGTCGGCGCCTTAGCGGGCGGCTTGCTCGACCGGGGGTTGTGGGCGCCGTTGCGTCGGCGCGGCACGGGCCTGATCGCGATGCTGGTGATCTCGATCGGGCTGTCAATCCTGCTGCGCTACTCGTTCCTGTACTTCTTCGGCGGGCGCACCCGCCCCTACGGCCAGTACGCCGTGCAGCGCGCGATCGAGATCGGCCCGATCGGCATCGCGCCTAAGGACATCATCGCCATCGTGCTGTCGCTGTTGGTTCTCGTCGGCGTGGGACTGATCCTGCAACGCACCAAGATCGGCAAGGCGATGCGCGCCGTCGCCGACAACCGTGACCTCGCCGAGTCGTCGGGTATCAACGTCGAGCGCGTCATCCTGTTCGTCTGGGCCTTCGGCGCGGCGTTGGCCACGCTCGGTGGAGTGATGCTGGGCCTGGGTGAACAGGTCAGCTGGCAGATGGGCTTCCAGCTGTTGCTGCTGATGTTCGCGGGCGTCACCCTCGGAGGCTTGGGAACCGCCTACGGCGCGCTGCTGGGCAGCATCGTGGTGGGGCTGTTCATCCAGATGTCGACGTTGGTCATCTCCCCGGAGCTGAAGAACGTCGGGGCTCTCCTGGTGCTGATCTTCATCCTGCTGGTGCGGCCACAGGGCATCCTCGGGCAGGCGGAGCGCGTGGGCTGAGCCCTCGCGCAGAAAGTAGGCACTGGTGAACTGGGAATTCATCCTCGGTCGCAGTCTGTCGTCGGCGATCGGGTCGGACGCTGCGGTGTTCGCACTGGCCGCGATCGGGCTCAATCTGCACTTCGGCTATACGGGCCTGCTCAACTTCGGGCAGGTGGCGTTCATGGCGCTGGGGGCATACGGGTTGTCGGTGACGGTTGCGACCCTCGGGTTGTCGCTGTGGTGGGGCATTCCAATAGGGTTAGCGTTGTCGGTCACCCTCGCGCTGCTGCTTGGCCTGCCCACCCTGCGCCTTCGCGCCGACTACCTGGCGATCGTGACGATCGCCGCCTCGGAGATCGTGCGCTTCGTGGCTCGCTCGGTGTCGATGCGCGGGGTCACCGGCGGCTCCTTCGGGCTTAGTGGCTTCGCCGACGAGTTCTACGCGGTCAACCCGATTCCCAGTGGTTCCTACGGTTTCGGCGTCGTGCAGTTCAGCGCCCGAGCGTTATGGGTCATCGCTGTCGCGTGGGGGCTGGTGGCGATCATCTCGCTGATGGTCTACGTGTTGATGCATAGCCCTTGGGGTCGGGTCCTGAGGTCCATCCGCGAGGACGAGGACGCCGCGCGCAGCCTCGGCAAAAACGTCTACAGCTACAAGATGCAAAGCTTGGTGCTCGGCGGCCTGTTCGGCACCATCGGCGGCTTCATGTACGCCATCAGCCAGCAGTCGGTACAGCCCGACACCTACTCGACCCCGGTAACGTTCTACTGCTACGCCATCATCATCCTCGGCGGCACCGCTCGCGTGCTCGGCCCGGTGCTAGGCTCCATGATCTTTTGGGGTCTGCTGTCGTTCACCGACACGGCGCTGCGCCAAGCGGTGGGGGCGGGCTACATCCCGACGGCGATCATGGATGGTACGCAGGTAGGCCAGTCGCGCTTCGTCCTGCTGGGACTTGGCCTCATGTTGCTGATGATCTTCCGGCCGCAAGGCATCCTCGGCGACCGCAGGGAGATAGCACTCGATGCCCACTGACACCTGGGTCGACGGAGTCACGCCCGAGCCGGGCGTGGCCAAGCCGGACCCCATCCTCGTCGTCGACGGGGTCACGCGCCGCTTCGGCGGGCTCAAGGCCGTCGATGTCGAGCACGTCGAATTCCAGCGCGGCGCCATCACCGCACTGATCGGTCCCAACGGTGCCGGCAAGACCACCTTCTTCAACCTCCTCACCGGCTTCGACCGTCCCGACGCCGGCACCTGGACCTTTGACGGCCGCACGATGGCGGGCATGGGCGCGCACAAGGTTGCTCGCATCGGCATGGTCCGCACGTTCCAGCTGACCAAGGCGCTGTCGCGCCTCACGGTCATGGAGAACATGAAGCTGGGCGCCACGAAGCAGAAGGGCGAGTCGTTCGCCAGGGCGCTGTTGCCGCCACTGTGGCGCAAGCAGGAGCGTGGCATCGAGGACCGCGCCGCTGACCTGCTCGCCCGTTTCAAGCTCGACAACAAGCGCGACGACTTTGCGGGCACGCTGTCCGGCGGTCAGCGCAAGCTGCTGGAGATGGCCCGCGCGCTGATGGTGGAGCCCGCCATCGTCATGCTCGACGAGCCCATGGCCGGCGTGAATCCCGCGCTGACCCAGTCCCTGCTCGGTCACGTCAAGGACTTGCGCACGCAGGGCATGTCGGTGCTGTTCGTGGAGCACGATATGGACGTCGTGCGCGACATCAGCGACTGGGTGGTGGTCATGGCCGAGGGCAAGATCATCTCGGAGGGGACCCCCGACCACATCGGGCAGGACCGCAAGGTCATCGACGCTTACCTCGGCGCCAGCCACGACGCGCCGACGACCGCCGAGGAAGAGCAGCGGCAGCTGGCGGAAGCCGAGGCCGTACTCGATGCACAGGACGCCGAGCGGGAGCAGCTACAGCCATGAGCGTCAGAAGCGAGCCGACCCCGCCCGATCCAAACACCGGCACCTCGGAACCCGGCGAGAGGATCGCCACCGACGACGCGCAGGCCCCCGAGGCGCTCCTGCGCGCCGACAACATCGTCGCGGGCTACGTCCCCGAGGTGAACATTCTCAACGGCTGCGACCTGCGCCTGGCGGAAGGGGAGTTGGTCGGCATCATCGGTCCCAACGGCGCCGGCAAGTCCACGTTGCTCAAGTCGTTGTTCGGCCTCATCCCCGTCCGGGAGGGCGCGGTGCGGTTACGCGGCGAGGAGATCACGGGCATGCCTGCCCACACGCTGGTGTCCAAGGGCATCGGCTACGTCCCGCAGAACAACAACGTATTTCCTCGGCTGACCGTCGAGGAGAACCTGCAGATGGGGCTGTACCTGCGGCCCAAACTGTTCGGCGAGCGGATGGACGTCGTCGCGGGCCTCTTCCCCCGCCTCGGTGACCGCCGCAAGCAACGGGCTGGCTCCATGTCCGGCGGTGAGCGCCAGATGCTGGCCATGGGTCGAGCCCTGATGATGGACCCGTCGGTGCTGCTGCTCGA
>JALZIL010000418.1 GCA_030860305.1 Actinomycetota bacterium | reverse complement strand
CACGTAGCCGGCAACGGTCTCGTACGGGCCGTCGGTGAGTTCGACACCGGTCTCCTCGGCGAAGTCATCGAGGTTCAGCAGCCCGTCGACGTCGACGTCGGATCCGGTACGCCGACTGCTCTGCGGCTGCTCGTCGTACTCGTCCCGGATGTCCCCGATGACCTCCTCGATCAGATCCTCCAGGGTGACGATGCCGTCCGTGCCCCCGTATTCGTCGGCCACGATCGCAAGGTGCTGCTGGTTGCGGCGCATCTCTGACAGCGCGACCAGCACCTTCTTGGATCCGGGCATGTGCAGGATGTCACGGGAGATGTCACCGACCGTCGTGGCCCGGCCGCCCTTGTGCGTGGAACGCAGCAGGTCGCGGACATGTACGAAGCCCAGGACGTCGTCGGTGTCTCGCCCGATGACCGGATACCGGGATCGGCTGGTGTCTGCCACCAGTTTTGCCGCCTTGCTCACGGTGATGCTCGCTTCCAGGAACTCCACCTCCGTACGCGGCACCATCACTTCGCTGATCTGGCGCTCCCCGGCGTTGAACACGTCGTTGATCAGCTTGCGTTCGTCGCTGCCCAACGCCTCGTGTGCGGCGACGAGGTCCCTGAGTTCCTCGGAGCTGATCGACTCTCGCGACGCCTTGGGATCTCCACCGAAGATCCGAACGACGATGTCGGTGGACCGGGACAACAGCCAGATCAACGGCCGGAAAACCGTCGCGACCCGGTCCACCGGCGTCGCCACGATCTGGGCGACCCGTTCGGCCCGTTGCAGGGCAAGGCGTTTGGGTGCCAGCTCACCGAGGACCAGAGACACATAGCTGATCGCTATGGTGACGACGACCAAGGCCAGCGCGGTAGCGAACCCGTCGGCCAACCCCAGCTCCACCAGCGACTCGGCGAACGGCCCGGACAGCGCCGTCGCGCCGAAGGCTGCGGACAGGAAACCGGCCAGGGTGACGCCGACCTGCAGCGCCGCGAGGTAGCGGTTGGGTTCGGCCACCAGGCGAGCCAGCCGTTTGCCTCGGCGACCCCGGTCGGCGATGGAGCGGACTTGGGATTCCCGAAGGGAAACGATGGCGATCTCGGCACCGGCGAAGGCACCACCGACCAGGACGAAGACGAAGATGAGGCCGATGTTGAGCCAGACGTTGTCCATGTGAGGATCAGTGCCCGGGCGTGCTGAGACTGCGAGGATCGAAGGTATGCGGAGGGTCGTCCATCGGCACGAGGGTAGTCGACCCCCCGCCGGCCAGACTCGCGGAGCCGTCGCCCGCTGAGCCGCTCGGCCCCTGCGGCCGCCCGCGGTCGTCGGGATGCCCAGATCGAGGGAGACGCTGTGCAGTCGGGAACCGCGCGATCGGAGACGGTCCGGGTCTCGGCGCAGATGAACCTAAGGGTGTTGCGCTGGGACGGCGCGCTGCCGGGCTTCGTCCTCGTCCACGGCCTGGCATCCAATGCGTTGCTGTGGCGTGGCGTCTCCGGGGTGCTTTCGCAGGGTGACCCCCGAGCCGGCTGGGGGCATGCCGTCACCGCGATCGACCTCCGCGGGCACGGCGAGTCGGACGTACCGGTGTCGGGCTACGACACCGCGACTGCGGCAGGCGACGTTGCGGCCGTCATCGCCACGCTCGGGCTCGACCGACCGGTCGTTGCCGGACAGTCCTGGGGCGGCAATGTCGCGGTGGAACTGGCCGCCACGTTCCCGCATCTCGTCGCCGCGATCGCCCTGGTCGACGGCGGTTGGATCTGCCCGAGCGACACCTTCGCCAGTTGGGCTGAGGTGTTGCAGAAGCTGACCCCGCCGGATCCGGGCGATCGGTCCTGGCCGGAGGTCTCTGCGATGGTGCAGGCTTCGCACCCGGACTGGGCCGTATGGGCGATCGAGGCGACCCTGGCGAATCTGCGCGAGCTACCCGATGGGAGCGTCCGCGCCAGGCTGGCCCGCGAGCATCACCTGTCGATACTTCGGTCCATGTGGGACCACTCGATCGCTGATCGATATCCGGCGGTCGCGGCGCCGTCGCTGCTGGTGCCGGCCGGATCGCGGGCGGGTGCCAAGCTGGCTGCGGTGGAGCAGGCCGCACGCGGGCTGACCCGGTCCGGATCGAGACCTGAGATCCGGTGGTACGAAGGGGCAGACCATGACCTCCATGCTCAGCATCCTGGTCGGTTGGCCGGGGACCTGCGCTCCCTGGCCCAGCGGGCGCGGGTGATGGCGGCTGGTGCGGAGGCGTGACAGCCACCGGGCGGCTGGTGATCATGGGCTCCGGCGAAACCGCTCCGGCAATGATCAAGGCGCACCGGATGCTGCTGGAGCTCGTACCAGAGGGCGCGGCAGTCCTGCTGGACACCCCGTACGGGTTCCAGGAGAACGCCGACGACATCACCGCGCGGGCCCGGCAGTACTTCCGTGCCAGCGTGGGGCACGACGTGACCGTGGCCGGCTGGCGCAGTGCCGACATCGACAGGTTGACCCGCGAGCGGGCCCTGACCGCCCTGCGAGCAGCGCTGTGGGTCTTCGCCGGCCCGGGCAGTCCGACGTACGCGCTACGGGCCTGGCGGGACACTGCGCTGCCGCGGGTATTGCGCGAAACCGTCTCGCGTGGCGGCACTCTGGTCTTCGCGAGCGCGGCAGCCTTGACGCTGGGTTCGCACACGGTTCCGGTGTACGAGATCTACAAGGCCGGGCTGAGGCCGTACTGGGAACCGGGGCTGGATCTCGTCGCCGCGTTGACCGGATTGCCGGCGGTGGTCATTCCGCACTACGACAACACCGAGGGCGGGCACCACGACACCCGCTTCTGCTACCTCGGCGAACGACGCCTTGCCGCACTCGAGGCCGAACT
>JALZIL010000353.1 GCA_030860305.1 Actinomycetota bacterium | reverse complement strand
CGTTGACGACGTTCTGGCCCCAGCCGACGGGCTGGTGGTCGTAGCCGGCGATCCGGAGCCAGATGTCGCCCCGCCCGGCGACTGGCAGCAGGTCAGCATCTTCCTGTCCCCGGCCGACGTACACATGAACCGCTCGCCGTACCGCGGTTCGGTGACGCGTTGTGAGTACCGCCCCGGCGCCTTTCTCGCCGCCTACCGTGACCGATCCTCCCTGGACAACGAACGCAGCGAGATCTGGCTTGCCGACGGCTCGCGGCAGATCGTGTTCCGTCAGGTCGTCGGGGTCCTTGCTCGCCGGATCGTCACCCGTACCCAGGTAGGCGCGCATCTGGACACCGGCCAGCGAATGGGACTGATGAAGTTCGGCTCGCGAATGGACGTGTTCCTACCCCGAGACTGTACGGTCGTTGCAGCACGAGGGGACCGGGTCAGGGGCGGCCAGACCGTCATCGCACGCTGGGAGGATCCGGTTCCAACCTGATCCGGCCACCGACCGGGCCGGGCTCGTGATCGATGCATAGGAGGTGCCAGGCGCCCATGCCTCGCCATCCCGAGCGTCCTGAATCCCGTCCTGAATCCGGTCGTGAATCCGTGGTGCAACCGGACGGGTCACGTCTTCGTGTGCGGACGAGTCTGGTGGCCCGCCGGATGGGACTGCGGTCCAACCTCGAGGTCACCACCGACCCTCGGCGGCGCCTGCTCGGGCTGCTACCGAGCCTGTTCACCCTGCTCAACATGATGTCGGGGTTCCTGAGTGTGCTGATGGCCATCACCGGGAGGCCCGAGTTCGCCGCGGTTCTGATCGGCATTTCCATCGTGCTTGACATCACCGACGGCGCCGTGGCACGCCTGGTGCGCAGCGTCACGCCGTTCGGTCTGCAGTTCGATTCCCTGGCCGACCTGGTCTCCTTCGGAGTGGCACCGGCAATCCTGGCCTTCACCGTGCTGTCCGGAACGGACCTGACCGTGGCTCCGGTGGGGTTGCTGGCCAGCTTTCTCTGGCTTGCCTGCGCCGCGATCCGGCTCGCCCGCTTCAACGTGACGATCGATCCCACCGCCGACAAGCGTTTCTTCAACGGCTTGCCCAGTCCTGGCGCGGCTGGAGTCATCATCGCCTCGGTCTTTGCCTTCCCCGCTCCGGAAACCGACGGTCAGCGCTTTCTTGCGGTTCTGGTCCTCGCGGTGCCGGCCCTGCTCATGATCTCCTCCATCAGGTACCGCTCGTTCCGTTCGCTGATCAGCCCGAAGAGCCGCAGGCCGTATGGTCTGATCTTGTTCACCGCCGCCCTGGTCGTCGGGTTCGTCCTCGATCCGGCCATCACGGGCTGCGTGGTGGCCTACAGCTATCTGGCGATACCCGTGCTGCTGCCCGCCCGCATTGCCGTGCCACCCGGGTGAGCGCCTCGACCGACCGCGTACGGGGAGCCCAGCCCGCCGATGTACCTCGGATCTGTGCCCTCGTACGAGATCTTGCCGAGTACGAACGTGCCGCCACCCATGCGCAGATGACCGTCGATGAGTTGCACGAAGCGCTCTTCGGTGAACAGGTGAGCCTGTACGGACTCGTCGCCCAAGTGGACGCACAGGTGGTCGGCTTCGCCGTATGGTTCCGCAACTTCTCCACGTGGCGCGGGCGGCACGGCATCTATCTCGAAGACCTCTTCGTGGCACCCGAGCACCGCGGTTCGGGGCTGGGCAAGGCACTCCTGGCCGCATTGGCCCGCGAATGCGTGACCAAGGGCTACCCGCGGCTCGAGTGGTGGGTCCTGGACTGGAATGCCCCCTCGATCGCGTTCTACCGATCGCTGGGGGCGGTCGCGATGGACGAGTGGACCGTGTTCCGGCTCACCGATGACGCGCTGGCCGAGCTTGCGGCCAGCGCCGGCGCCTGACTCAGCCCTAACGGTCGCGAATGTCGCGGAAGAAGGCCAGCTTCGATTCAGGTGTGAACAACAGGTACAGCACCGTGGCGGCAGCCGCGATGACAGGAATGCCGTACAGCGGTTGCCCGGACGGGAAGGCCAGCGAGTAGCCCACGGGTGCGGCAAGGATCTGGATCACGATGACCGGTGCCCGGCTCCAGCCGGCCACCTGGGACAGACCCCGAGCCAGGAACAGGATAAGCGCACCCGTCGCGATGGCAATCACGACCTCGGCCCAGGCTCGGCTCAAGCTGTCGGGGCGGCTCATCAGGATGCCCCCGACAGCCAGGATCGGCCCCAACGCAACCACCGCTATTCCCTCCAGCGCCACGATCGCGGCCGCGCGGAGCAGTGCGGTAGGAGCACCCGTCCCGTGGCCGTCGACGCCGTCTGACTCAGCCACGGGGCGACGGTACGCGGTGCCCGCAAGGCTCGATCGCGGGTGCGTATTCTGACCCCTCGTGCGCGCGATTCTGGTGGTCAACCCCGTGGCCACCGACACGACGGTCAAGACCCGCAACGTCCTGGCGCGGGCGCTGGCCAGTGAACTCAAGGTCGATGTCGTGGAGACCACCCACCGCGGACACGGCCACGAGCTCGCCGAGCAGGCCCGCCTGGACGGGATAGATGTCGTCGTCGCCCTTGGCGGTGACGGCACGATCAACGAAGTCGTCAACGGGTTGCTCTCCGCCGGCCCGGGGCCCGATGTCCCGATGTTGGCCGCAGTTCCCGGCGGATCGACCAACGTTTTCACCCGCGCCCTGGGCATGTCCCGCGATCCGATCGAGGCCACTGCCGAGATCCTCGACCTGCTACGGGCCGATCAGTCCCGGACAGTCTCGCTGGGCAGGGCCGACGAGCGGTGGTTCACCTTCACCAGCGGCCTGGGCTTCGATGCCGACGTCATCGCCACGGTCGAGCGTCGCCGCGCTGCCGGACGGCGCGCCTCCCCCGGGCTCTACATCGGCGCGGCGGTCAGGGAGTTCACGACCGGGCGGGGCCGACGGCACCCGCACCTGACCGTGGAGGTGCCCGGTCACCAGCCGATGTCCGGCGTGTTCCTCTGTCTGGTCAGCAATGTCAACCCTTGGACCTACGTGGGGTCCTGGCCGGTTGCCCCCAACCCGCAGGCAAGCTTTGAGACCGGTTTGGACCTCTTCGCACTGCGCAAGGTCGGCGTCACGCGCATGCTCGGCCACGTTCGACAGAGCATGAAGCCTGGCGCGGGGCCACGCGGCCGTCAGGCGCTGACCTGCCACGACGTGTCGTGGATCCGGCTCCGCGCGCAGGCCCCGCTGCACTGGCAGGTCGACGGTGACTGGGCCGGGCAGCGCCAGGAACTGATCCTGCGCAGTGTCCCGGATGCGCTACGAGTCGTGGCTCCGCCGGTGCGTTCCGGGCTCGACCGCCCACGATGACCGGCCACCGAGCGGGGCCGCCACGTCGGTGAGGTTGCTCACCGATTTGAGATCGGCGGCGCGTAAGCCCTTGACATCGCGCCCACTCGTGAAAGCATTCACAAAGAGCAAGCGTGTTTGTGGGCTGATCGGATGGTTATCGGTTGACTAACACCGAGCCGTGCCGGACTGTTCCACTGCGCAAAACGTTGACATCTTGAGACCGTGCCTGACTGTTCCATTTCTGATCGTCCAGCCGAAAGTGAGTGTTCCCGATGGATTGGCGCCACCGCGCCCTGTGCCGCGACGAGGATCCCGAGCTGTTCTTCCCGATTGGGACGACCGGTCCGGCGCTGCTTCAGGTCGAGCAGGCCAAGGCAGTATGTCGTCGTTGCCCGGCCACCCGGGAGTGCTTGGACTGGGCGTTGGCCACCGGGCAGGACTCCGGTGTCTGGGGCGGACTGTCCGAAGACGAGCGCCGGGCGCTCAAGCGGCGCAGCGCCCGTCCGCGCGCGCACAGCGCCTGAGCCACGCCGGCACCGCCTGAGCCACCTGGATCAATTCACCCGCAGGTGAGCCTCGTGCATGGGCACGCTCAGGACTGCCTCGGTTCCAATAGCGCCCGGCTCATCCCGGCGACGGCCCAACCGGATGGAACCGCGGATCTCCGATTCGACCAGGGTCCGCACAATCTGTAGCCCCAGGGAATCGCTGGCCTCCAACGAGAACCCCTGGGGAAGGCCCGAGCCGTCGTCGGTGATCCGGACAGTCAGCAGGGCGGGGGTCCGCTCGGCGGTGATGACCACTCGGCCTCGTTCTCGGTCGGCATAGCCGTGCTCGACGGCGTTGTGCAGGAGTTCGGTCAAGACCATCACCAGCGGAGTGGCCAGTTCGGCCGACAGCTCACCGAGGTACCCGTCCCGCTCGATCCGGATTCCCGGAGCCGCGCTGACCTCGCTGATCATCGGGATCAGCGCGTCCAGGATCCCATCGAGGTCGGCCGACCCGTCCCGGGACCCAGCCAGCGTCTCGTGGACGAGCGCGATCGAGGACACCCGCCGTACGGATTCGGCCAGGGCCGCCCGCGCAGCGGGGTGCTGCATCCGGCGGCCCTGCAGACGTAGCAGGGCAGCGACGGTCTGCAGGTTGTTCTTGACCCGGTGGTGAATCTCGCGGATCAGCACGTCCTTGGACTGTAGGGCCAGATCACGATGCCGCAAATCGGTCATGTCTCGAAGTAGCACGACGAAGCCGTGTGAGGTGGCCCGGCGGCTCAACGGGATGATCCGGTACGCGGCGGTGACCAAGCCGGCCGACAGTTCGCCGGTATGCGGGTTAGCCGCGTCCAGCGCAGCGCGCAGCCCACTGATCGCTGCCTCGTCGGAGGCGTTCAGGTCACCATCTGCACCGGTCGCGATCAGCGATCGACCGACCTCGGCGAGTTCACGACCGACCAGATCCGCGGTCAATCCCATCCGCCGGAAGGCCGAGAGTCCGTTCGGACTGGCGTAGCGAACCACCCACGCGGTGTCCAATCTGAGGAAGCCGTCGCCGACCCGCGGGCCCAAGGGGTCAGCATCCCCTCCTTCGGAGGCGGGGAAGCTGCCTTCGGCCACCATGTGGAACAACTCCCCGGCGGCGTCGAGGTAGGCCAGTTCCATCTCCGACGGCGTGCGCGGGGACTGCAGGTTGGTGTCTCGCCCGAGGACGGCAATCACCTGGCCGGCCCGCCGTACCGCGATCCCTTCCGGGCGGATCGGAATCCCATTCCCCCACTCCGGATCCCGGTCACGAACCATGCCGCCCGCAGCGAGGGTACGGTCCAGCCAGCTCAGCTCCCCGGCTGCGACCCGACGACCGACCTCGTGGGTGGGATGCGAGGTCGGCGCTGTCGTCGGCCGAACGTGTCCCACGCACAGGAGGTCGCCGTCCCGGGTACGGACCCACAGCAGCAGATCGGCGAAGGCAAGGTCGGCCAAGATCTGCCAGTCCCCCACCAGCTGTTGCAGGTGTGCGGCGGCATCCGACCCCAGGTCGGTCTGCTCGCTGAGCAGGTCGGACAGCGCGGACATGACCAGCCCAAGCCTAGGCGCCGGCGAGCCGCCGAGCGGAGCCGGACGCCACGTTGGCCGGGTCAAGCTCCCACGGGCGTAGGTTCACCCGTCGTGACTCCGACGACGATCCGCCCGGCTCGTCCAGATGAACTGGATGCGGTGGGCGCGCTCACCGTCGAGGTCTACCGCGCGGGGCAACTGGCTCCTGAGGAGTACTCGGTGAGTCTGGCCGATGCGAGCGGCCGGGCCCGGCACACGGAGATCCTGGTAGCCGTCGACGGTCAGGATCGGCTCATGGGCGCGGTGGCGCTGGTGCTCAACGGCGGGCCGTACGCCGAACTCGCCGAGTCCGAGGACGAGGCCGAATTCCGGATGCTGGCGGTGTCGGCTCGGTCGCGTGGACAGGGTGTCGGCACGGCCCTGGTCGAAGAATGTCTGGTGCGCGCTCGGGAGGCCGGCAAGCGGCGGATGGTGATCTCGACCGGCGTCAACATGCACGCCGCCCATCGGCGCTACGTTGCGCTGGGTTTCGTTCGGACACCGGAGCGGGACTGGTCTCCATTGCCCGGAGTGACGCTGCTCGGTTATGCCCTCGACCTCGCGGGCTAGCGCAGGGACTCAGCGCCGTCGATCACGGCGATCAGATCACCCTCCTGGATGACCTCGCCCTCGTGAACTGCGATCTCGGTGATCACTCCGCCGGCCTCGCAGACGACGGGGATCTCCATCTTCATGGATTCCAGAATGACCACGGTGTCGCCGGGTTCGACCTGGTCTCCCACCGCGACCATGATCTTCCAGACGTTGGACACCATCTCGGCCTGGATCTGCTCCGCCACGGGGTTCATCCAAGCACGGTCAAGCAGTACCGTCGTGCATCCGCGCAGCGATGTCCTCGGCCCGGGCCCGGAGCTGGTCGAGGTCGTCAGGGAGGCCGGCAACGCGGACCGCTGCGGCGGCTTCGAGGAAGCCGGCAACCGCCGAGGCCAGGTCATCGCCGCGCGCGGCAAGAATGCCCAGAACCGGGTCGTACCACGGCGAGAGCCAATCGCCGGTGGCATACCCAGGCTCCCACTGCACGTCGTTGTTCTCCGGCCCGATCAGCTCGCTGATCGAGGCCCGCTGCCCCGCGCCCGGTACGGCGGTGGCACGCACGACTCCGCCCACTGCGGCTGGCGCGCCAGGGGACCCAGCCGGTGGTGAGCCGCTCTCAGCAAGCGCGAGCGCCGCCTGGACCAGATCGCGTCCCCCACGTAGTTCGACGAGTCCGAGTTCGGCGGGCAGGCCACCCCGAACTGCCGCCGGGTCACCATCCGGACCGAAGGCGATCGACACCAGGCCGCGCCAGCCCAGTTCCACGGCCAGATCCGACAGCGTGGCCAGGATCTTCGCCGCAGGCGGAAGACCGTCGACCGCCAGCGAGCGCGGCTCCTCGGCGCTGGTCCAGCACACGGCGGCACCAGCGGCTCGAGTCCGCCGGACCACGAGGCCGTCGATCCGGAAGCCGTCGGCCAGTCCGATCACCCAGCCGGGCGACTCACCGGGCACCGCGACGTCCCAACCTGTTTGCTGCACAGCCTCCAGCGAATCCGGGTCTGACCCGATCCATAGCAGTCCGGCTTCGCGGGTGCGACGCGCCAGCTCGGCCGATCCGGCGAGAACGGCGTGAACGGGCAGCAAGGCTCGGGCGCCACTGACCTGAGCCGCCTCGACGAGCGCAGCGAGGTCCAGATAGGAAGCCTCCGGGGCGGCCGTGCCGATGAGGACCGATTCGTCGGCCATGCGGGCATGCCAGGCGTTGGTGTCGGCGTCGGAATGCACCGCAACCGCCTTCGACCCGAAGCGTTGACAGGATCTGATCGCCCGGGTGGCCATCGGGCCGCGCCCGGCCACCAGCAC
>JALZIL010000342.1 GCA_030860305.1 Actinomycetota bacterium | reverse complement strand
GGCGTGGGGCAGGGCGCGCCGCTGCGCTTCCTCCTGCTGGACACCATCCTGGGCTTGATCTTTCTCGGGGCCGGAATGGTGGCTTGGCGTCGACGCCCCGATGTCGCCACCGGTGCGGCGTTGACGTTGTGCAGCGTGCTGTGGTTTCTCGGCAGCTACGGACCGACCCAGATCGGCTCTCTGTCGGCTCTCGGCTTCGCGTTCGAGCGGTACTACGACCCGGTGCTGGCCTACCTGGTGCTCACGTTCCCCCACCGACGCCTGGCGCTCCTGTCGCGTCTGCTGCTCGTTGTCTTGGCAGCGAACATGGTTCTCCGCAGCTTCGCGCGGCTGCTGTTCTACAACCCGCCCACCTTCGACCCGATCGGCTGTTCAGCGTGCCCGTCGAACCCATTCGCCGTGAGACCCGACGCGGCGTTGCTGGAATCGATCGAGACTGTGACCGGCACGGTGATCGTGGCGGCATACGTGTTGATCGTCGGGCTGGTGATCCTGCGTTGGCGTAATGCTCCTTCGCCGTCACGGCGGATCCTGCGGCCGGTGCTGCTAGCTGGCGGAGTCGCGGCGCTCGCAGCGGCGTACCAGAACGCCAATCTCCTCAGCAACGTGGCCTTCAACCGCCCGCTCCTTGCAGTCGAGGACCTGTGGATCGAGATCGAGGCGTGGCTTCTGTTCGGCGCGCGGGCGCTGATCCCGCTCGGGTTCCTGGCTGGCGTGTTCCTGCTCCGCGCGGCGCACGGACCAGCTGCCCGGCTTGCCGTCGAGTTCGGCACCGACCGCGAACGCCCGGAGCGGATCGAGGCCGCGCTGCGTCAGGCCCTGGCTGATCCGAGCATCGAGGTCCGGCACTGGGACGCCGAGCACGACCGGTGGACCGATGAGCAGGGGAATCCGGTATCGCCTCCCCAGGAGGCCGATGGCCGGGCGGTACTCCTTCTGGAGCGGCACGGCTCGCCGGTCGCTGCCGTCGGTCACGACTCCGTGCTGCTCGAGGACCCGGGGCTGCTGGCCTCCGTCGGGGCGGTGCTTCGGTTGAGCATCGACAACGACCGGCTCAGTGCGCAGGTGCAGCGCCAGCTCGAGGAAGTACACGCCTCTCGGGCCCGGATCCTGGCCGCCGCCGACGAGGAGCGGCGTGGCATCGAACGCGACCTGCATGACGGCGCACAGCATCGGTTGTTGGGAATCTCGATGAGCCTGCAGGACGTGCGCACGCAGGCTTCAAGCATCGGCGCCCCCGACGTGCTGCTCGACCGGCTCGAATCGGTGGCCCTGGAGTTGCGGGAGGCCATGCGCGAGATGCGCGAATTGGCCCGCGGTATCCACCCTGCGGTGCTCACCAACGAGGGACTGGAGCCCGCGGTACGAACCCTTGCGCGCCGCTGCACCGTGCCGGTCGAGCTGGGCTTCGATCTCAACGGTCGACTACCAGCCCCCGTCGAGACGGCGGCGTACTACGTGGTCGCCGAGGGCCTGACGAACGTGGCCAGGCACTCCCGGGCCACGCGCTCAAAGGTCAAGCTGGGCCTGGACAACGGCTTTCTCGTGGTCGAGGTGAGCGACGACGGAACCGGTGGAGCCAGTCCGGTCAGCGGGTCGGGGCTGCGTGGGCTCAGCGACCGGGTTGCCGCCCTCGACGGAGTCCTGACCGTGACGAGTGCCAGAACGGGGGGGACATGCCTGCGGGCCGAGATTCCCCGACCGTGATCGTGGCGGACGACTCGGCTGTCGTCCGGGAAGGGGTGACGCGGATCCTGACCAGCGGCGGGTTCGAGGTCACCGGCCAAGCCCGAAGTGCTGACGAACTGCTGGAGATGGTTGGCCAGGACCCGCCCGGCCTGGCAGTCGTCGACATCCGGATGCCGCCGTCGCACAACGCCGGTTTGCTTGCTGCCGAGCGGATCCGCGAACGGTATCGGGGCGATGTCAAAGTGCTTGTCCTTTCCCAGTACCTGGAGCCTGACTACGCGCTGCGGCTGCTGGGCGGCGGTGTAAACGGAGTCGGCTACCTGCTCAAGGACCGGATCGCCGAGTCCAGCGAACTGATAGACGGGGCGCGCCGGGTCGTCGAGGGCGGTTCGGCGATCGACCCGGACGTCGTAGCCGAACTCGTCCGCAATTCCCGGGAGTCGGATCGGTTGTCGCGGTTGGCGCCGCGTGAGCGATCCGTCCTGGCCGCCATGGCGGAGGGACGTTCCAACCGATCGATCGCCGAGCGGCTGCATCTAGCCGTGAAGACCGTCGAGGGAGTCACCGCTGTCATCTTCGACAAGCTGGATCTGCAGCCGAAGCCCGATGACAACCGCCGCGTCCTGGCGGTCCTCGCTTATCTCGACCACAGCGCCTGAGCCGGGGTCGGTCAGATCTTGCGAAGGACGCTGACGACGCGGCCGAGCACCGTGGCTTCGTCACCCGGAATGGGCTCGTACGAGGAGTTGTGCGGCAACAGCCAGACGTGCCCGCCGCGGCGCTTGAAGGTCTTGACCGTCGCCTCGCCGTCGATCATCGCGGCCACGATCTCGCCGGATTCCGCGGTTGGCTGTTGCCGCACGACCACCCAGTCCCCATCGCAGATGGCGGCCTCGACCATCGAGTCCCCCACGACCCTGAGCAGGAAGAGCGTGCCCTCGCCGACTATCTCGCGCGGCAGGGGAAACACGTCCTCGATGGCCTGCTCGGCCAGGATCGGACCGCCGGCCGCGATCCGGCCGACCACCGGCACGTAGGACGGCTTGGGCAGGTGCTGTCCGTCGTCCAAGGACACGTCATGGGCGGCGGCATTGACGGCCCCGGCGTTGGAGGCGCCCAGTGCTATGTCGTCCGCGGTCTCCTCCGGAGTACGGACGTCGAGGGCCCGCGGTCGGTTGGGATCGCGCCGCAGGTAACCCTTGCGTTGCAAGGTGCTCAACTGATGCGCGACCGACGACGCCGAAGACAGTCCAACCGCCTCGCCGATCTCTCGGACCGACGGTGGGTAGCCGCGGCGGTCGATCGAGTCACGGATCACCTCGAGGACGCGACGCTGACGGACGGTCAGCCCGTCGCCGCCGTCGGACCGGTCGGGGAACGTCTGGACGTTGCTGTCCTTGGCCGTGCGACCGTTGCTCGTACCGCGCTGCTTGCCCACCGTTACGCCTCCCAACTGGCTGGATCGCTGGCAGTGACGCTAACCTGCCTGGACCAGATGTTCAAACATGTGTTCGAACGACACGCCGGTTTTCTAGGCTGCCACCGGTGTCAAGGCCCGTCCCCATCGTGGGGCCGACTTTGCTCGCCTTGGTACGGGGCCAGCCGAAGCGGCCTTCCCCGACGGTAACGGCAAGATCGCATTCTCCCCACAAATGGCAGTGGGCAGTCCACGTTGACCAGCGTGCGGGGCCGACGGTACGGGTCCTCAGTCGCTGGGCCGGGGTACCGGCACCGCTTCGTTCTCGCCTGCCTACTCGGCCAACGGCAAGAAGATCGCCTACACCTACAGTCGTGGCGAGATCGGGGACGACATCTACACCGCCAACGCCGACGGAACCAGGGCGCGGAACCTCACGAGTCGGACAACTCACCCGGGTCGGGCGACCAGCCCGCGTGGTCGCCGCGCGGGTCACAGATCCTGTTCGTGGATGACCAGAGTTCCCACGGGGACATCCACGTGATGAACGGTGACGGTTCCGCAGTCCGTCGACTCACGAACGTGGAGAACGCCTCGGCGCCGGTCTGGTCGCCGGACGGTGCGACGATCGCGTTCGTCCGATCCACCTTCGTATGTGCCTCGACCTATGTGGCCGGGGAGATCTGGGTGATGAACGTCGACGGTTCCGGGCAGCGCCGGCTCGCGGCCCGGGCGGGTACAGCGACTCGAGCCCGGCATGGTGACCCGACGGTTCCATGGTCGTCCTCGTCAGCCGGGAACTCAGTGCGGGCGCCACCGCCAAGTCGGCTCTCTGGCTGATGAGCGCGGCCGGCTCCAGGCAGCGGCAACTCACGGCATCGAACTTCGACGACTATGCGCCTTCCTGGCAGCCGCTTCCGAGATAGCCGACCCGGCGTCGGGGTCGCCGGCCAGGCGAAACCGGAGGTGCTGGCCGGGCCTGGCTTGGGCGGCGTCGTCCACGTCGGCTCGA
>JALZIL010000351.1 GCA_030860305.1 Actinomycetota bacterium | reverse complement strand
GTCCCGTGGCAGCACCGGGCGCCAGGAAGAAGGACGCCCCCATCGTGGAGCGCAACGTCGAGATCGACGAGGCGCTGGCCCTGGCCATCGACGACGCCGGCGTGGCCGAGGTGCTGGTCCGTTCGCCTCTCACCTGCCAGTCGCGCTACGGCGTCTGCCGCTCCTGCTACGGACGCAACCTGGCGACAGGGCACCTCATCGGCATCGGTGAAGCCGTGGGCATCATCGCCGCCCAGTCCATCGGCGAGCCCGGCACGCAGCTCACCATGCGCACGTTCCACACGGGCGGCGTGGCCGGACTCGACATCACGGCCGGTCTGCCGCGCGTCGAGGAGCTCTTCGAGGCGCGCATGCCCAAGGGCAAGGCCGAGATCAGCCATATCGACGGTGTGGTCGAGATCATCCAGGGTGAGAACGGTGCACGTCGCGTCAAGGTGACCAGCCGTGAGGCGTTCGAGACGCCACTCCGCATCTCAGCGGGCCACGAAGTGCTGGTAGCGGAAGGCGACGTGGTGGAGGCCAACCAGGTCGTCGCACGTCTGGAGGACGGCGATCTGGTCGACGAGGTCAGGGCACCCGACTCGGGGCTCATGATCCGCGCCGAGGACGGCTTGATGGTCCGCTCCGAGGACGTCGTCGAGCGCGAGTACGCCATCCCCCACAACGCCAAGCTGCTGGTCGAGAACGGCCAGCTGATCCGGGCCGGCGATCCCATAACGGACGGCCCCATCAACCCGCAGGAATACCTTGAGACCCGCGGTCGGGATGCCGTGCAACGCTACCTCGTCAAGGAGGTCCAGCGCGTGTATCGCAGCCAGGGCGTGACCATCAACGACAAGCACATCGAGATCATCGTCAGGCAGATGCTGCGCAAGGTGCGCATCGATCAGCCGGGCGACTCCGAGCAGCTGCCCTTCGAACTGGTCGACAAGTTCGAGTTCGAGGAGATCAACAACAACGTCCTTGCCGAGGGTGGCGAGCCAGCCACCGCCGAGACGGTGCTCCTGGGCGTCACCAAGGCGTCGCTCAACACCAGCAGCTTCCTTGCCGCGGCCTCCTTCCAGGAGACCACCCGGGTGCTGACCGAGGCGGCCATCAACGGTGCCAAGGACCGGCTCATCGGGCTCAAGGAGAACGTCATCATCGGCAAGCTCATCCCGGCCGGATCGGGTGCGCCGGCCAACATCGCGGTCCGCCGCGAGGCAGAGCGTCGAGCAGCTGCCGAGGCTCTGGCCGGTGGCGAGCTGCCCGAGGGCTTCGACCAGGACTACAACGTCTTCCTGGCCGAGTCAGGCGGTCAGCCGCCGGTCGACGGCGAGGATGGCTACAACCCGCTGCTCGCCGAACGGGCAGAGGCCAGGACCGAGACTGCATCATCCGATCCGGTGGCCGACCTGGAAGGGAACCCCTTCCTGGAGGCGGATGCTGATGGTGAGGGCGAGGAGGTCCTGCCCTCACTCGAAGAGGAGCCGTCGGTCGAGAGCGAGGAAGAGGAGTCGGAGCCGGCCAGGGCCGGCTGACCGACAGGGGTCGCCGGCGCGCCGGCGGCCGACCGACCATGATCATCAATCACCGCTATCGCTTCATCTTCGTGAAGACGCGCAAGACAGCCGGCACGAGCATCGAGATCGCGCTGTCGAGCTTCTGCGGGGCGGACGATGTCATCTCGCCCCTGGCGGCGGATGACGAAGCGCTGCGCACCGAGCTCGGCTTACCCGGACCCAGGAACCACCTGGACACCGACGGGCGGTTGCGGTTCCGGAACCACATGCCCGCCGAGGAGATCCGCGACGCCGTAGGCGCGGACCTATGGGATGCCTATCACACGTTCTCCATCGAGCGGAACCCCTGGGACAAGGCCATCTCCATGTACTACTGGAAAAGCCGCGATAGCCGCAAACGACGCGTGGCCGATTTCCGGAGGAAGTCGTTGCCTGACTTCCTGGCTGTTCGGGAACGCCAGATCCTGGCCGGCACGCGGCCCAATCAGTTCTCCAACTTCCCCATCTACAGCATCGCGGGCCAGCCAGCCCTCGATCACATCGGGCGTTTCGAGGACCTGACGGGCGAGCTGGTTCGGATCGCCGAGACCCTTGGCCTGCCGTCCGCCATCGCCTTGCCGGAAACGAAGAGCAGCTACCGCACCGACCGGCGGCCCTACCAGGAAGTGATGGGCCCCGACGAGCGCGCCGTGATCGACCGCCTGTGCGCTCGCGAGATCGAGTACTTCGGGTATCGCTTCTGACGCGTCGGCGCGGCCACGTGGGCCGGACGGCACAACCACCAAGCGCGGGCATGCGCGCGCCCGACTCGTCGCGCTCGTCGCGACGGTTCTGATCTTGACCCAGGCCGCGACGGCCGGCGCGGCATCGTCAAAGACGCTGCACACATTCACGAACACTCCGGACGGTGCGCAGCCCACATCGACCTTGGTGGCCGGGCCTGACGGCTTCCTGTACGGAACCACGAGCGACGGCGGCGCCTTCGGCGGAGGCACCGTTTACCGCACGGACCTCAAAGGCGCGGTCACCGTGCTGCACAGCTTCTCCTCGGCTGACCGCAGCGACACGGGCGTGGGTCACGCCCCCGTCGGTCGCTTGCTCCTGGCCAGCGATGGTCGCCTGTACGGCACGACGTCGTCCGGCGGCGACTGGGACGACTGCCCCGGTTACGGCCAGTGTGGATCGCTCTTCAGCCTCGAGCCTGACGGGGACGGGTTTCGCATGGAGCACCGCTTCAGTGGCGGTGACACGGACGGTGCAAAGGCGATGGCTGGCGTCATCGAGGGTTCCGACGGCCGGCTGTATGGCACGACCCAGTACGGCGGCGAGGACGATCGTGGGACCCAGTACTCGGGTCGCGGCACGGTGTACGCCCTCGACCGGACCACTGACCAGCTGACGATCCTCCACACCTTCAGCGGCGAGGACGGTCAGTTTCCCCTGGCCGAACTCGTCGAGGGCAGCCCGGGCCAGTTCTACGGCACGACCTCCATGCACATCCTCACGGGCACCGGACGCGGTTCGGTCTTCGGCGTGACGGCCGCCGGCGTGTTCTCCTTCATCCATACCTTCCGGTACATCACCGGCGCGACCCCGGTGGCACCGGTCATCATCAGCCAGCGCGATGGGCGGCTCTACGGCACCACGCGGGACGGTGGCCAGCACGGCATGGGGGTCATCTTCGCCGTGACTCCGACAAGCCCCGGCGCGTATGAGGTGATCCACGAGTTCGGAGCGGAAGGTGCCACAGGCATCGACCCTGTCGCCGGCCTGCTGGAGGCGCCCGACGGGATGATGTACGGCACGGCCACCGGTGGCGGACTGCCCCAGGGCGACTACACCAGCGGCGTCCTGCTCCAGCTCGCACCGTCGGGTCGCGTGGGAGTCCTGAAGACGTTCTACGATGGCGCCGACGGCCGGTGGCCGCAGGCCGGCGTCACCTTCGGCTCCAACGGTCGGCTCTACGGCACGGCCAGGGGTGGCGGTGCCGGCATGGGCGTGCTGTATCGGTATCGCGTCGATGCCGTGGCGACCCTTGCCCGGGTGAGCGCCTACCCGACCGAGGTCACCGGCGGCGACACCGGGTACTCCGCGCCCAAGGGCGTCGTCATCCTCGACGGTCGCGCCCCGGTGGGCGGTGCCACGGTCACCCTCAGGAGCAGCCGGCCGGGCGTGCTCTCGGTGCCGGCCTCCGTGAAGGTGAGCAAGAACTGGTCGGAAGCCTTCTTCCCCATCGTCACCAGAGCGGTCTCGAGCACCAAGGTCGTGGAGTGTCGAGGGACAGCGACTCTGACCGCTAACGGGACAGCGACTTTGTCACTGATGGCGGATCGGAGGTTAGCGTCTCCAGGGATGATCGGCGGCGGGTCGCCAGGGTGAAGCGGCCGAGGTGGCCGA
>JALZIL010000349.1 GCA_030860305.1 Actinomycetota bacterium | reverse complement strand
GTCATCACCCCGATCGGAAGGGCCCGTAGCACCGGTGGGGAGTTCACGATGGCAGACGGCGAGCCCGGTCCGATCACGACGGCGCTGCGCGAGGAACTGCTCGACATCCAGCACGGCACTGTCGACGACCGGCACGGCTGGATCCACCGGATCGGCTAGGTAGGGTGACATGCGCCAGAAACCCGGTACGGCTGAGCCTGCTCGCCCGCTGAGGACGCACTCCTGATGAGGAGCTGGCGCGGTGCCGAGCGGACCCCGAGCGGGTGGGGCCGCTCGGTGGTCACCATCGGCATGTACGACGGTGTGCACCGCGGCCACCAGTACCTCCTCGAGGCCACCGTTGCCCGGGCGCACGCCGCCGGCCTGTCCTCAGTGGCAGTTACCTTCGACCCGCATCCCAGCGAGGTCGTCCGGCCTGGTTCGCATCCACCGATCCTCACCTCGGTCAACCGCAAGGCGGAGCTGCTCACTGGGCTCGGCCTTGACGCGCTCTGCGTGATCCCGTTCACGGCGGAGTTCAGCAGGCTCCGACCCGACGAGTTCGTGCATTCGGCACTCGTGGCGCATCTGCACGCCGCTGCGGTGGTCGTCGGAGAGAACTTTCGGTTCGGCCACCGGGCCCAGGGTTCGGTCGAGACTCTCCGGGAACTGGGCGAGCGCTTCGGCTTCCAGGTTGACAGCGTCGGCATCCAGCGAGCCGGCGACGTGCCGTTGTCCTCGACCTACATCCGCGCTTGCGTCGCGGCCGGCGACATGGCCACGGCCGCAGCGGCACTGGGTCGCCCGCATCGCGTCGAGGGAATCGTCGTTCGTGGCGACCGGCGGGGGCGTGCACTGGGCTATCCGACCGCCAATGTCGAGGCCGCACTGCACACGGCTGTTCCGGCTGACGGCGTTTATGCCGGCCGGCTCATCCGCGACGGCAAGCCGCTGCCGGCGGCAATCTCGGTGGGCACCAATCCGACCTTTTCCGGGGAGCAGCGCCGAGTGGAAGCTTTCGTGCTGGACTTCTCCGACGACCTCTACGGCGAGCATGTGGGCGTCGAGTTCCTCACCCGGCTGCGCGGAATGGAGCGTTTCAACAAGGTGGAGGATTTGACCGCCGCGATGGCTGGTGACGTGGCCCGCACCCGAGAGATCTTGGCTCGGGCCGACAACTGATACCCTGGGTTGGTCACGCCGGTCTTCGGCGTGCGTAAGCGTGTTCACTTCAGCCTCTCGTGAATCAGACCGAGGGCGACGCGCGACCTGTGAAGGAGAACAAAAGATGGGTCTGTCCACGACAGTTAAAAAAGACATCAGCACCGAGTACGGGACCGTGCAGAACGACACCGGCTCACCAGAAGTGCAGGTCGCGATGCTCACCCAGCGCATCCGGGACCTGACCGAACACCTCAAGTTCCACAAACACGATCACCACAGCCGCCGCGGCCTGCTCCTGCTTGTCGGGCGCCGCCGCCGGCTGCTCAACTACCTGGCGAAGATCGACATCGACCGTTACCGGTCGCTCATCGAGCGTCTCGGCCTACGTCGTTAGAAATCCCAGCCGCTAGTAAACCCCCGCACGGCATCCGCCGTACGGTCTTCTATGCCGGGAACGGCGTGGCGGACGAGGGGACCGGATCGGACCGGTCCTCGGTAGTGGCTCCCGGGAGAGTGAATCTCCTCCCCCGAGCGCTTCGATCGAAGACCGGATCGTGTGTCCAGTGTCCTGATCTCGTTCCTGCGCCACCTCGGTGTGACGTACGAGAGGACCACATGTCCGCACTTTCGCAAGATTCGCCCGACGAGGGCGTGCACACCGCCACCGCAACGATCGACAACGGGCGCTTCGGCACTCGTGAGGTCGGTTTCGAGACCGGCCGGCTGGCCCGTCAGGCTGCCGGCTCGGCCGTGGCCACCATCGGCGACACCCTGCTCCTGTCGGCCACCACAGCCAGCAAGTCACCCAAGGAGCACCTCGACTTCTTCCCGCTCACCGTCGACGTAGAGGAGCGGATGTATGCCGCGGGCCGGATCCCCGGTTCCTTCTTCCGCCGTGAGGGCCGCCCCAGCGAGGACGCGATCCTCACCTGCCGGCTGATCGACCGCCCGCTGCGTCCGACCTTCGCCAAGGGCCTTCGCAACGAGGTCCAGGTAGTCATCACCGTGATGTCGCTGGACCCCGAGCACCTCTACGACGTCCTGGCCATCAACGCTGCCTCGATGTCCACCCAGCTGTCCGGCCTGCCCTTCTCCGGCCCGGTCGGGGCCACCCGGGTGGCGCTGATAGAGGGCCAATGGGTTGCCTTCCCGACGCACAGCGAGTTGGAGACGGCGGTCTTCGACATGGTCGTCGCCGGTCGGGTACGCGAGGACGGTGACGTGGCGATCATGATGGTCGAGGCCGAAGCCACCACCAGGACGATCGAACTCGTCGCCGGTGGAGCCACCGCGCCGACCG
>JALZIL010000290.1 GCA_030860305.1 Actinomycetota bacterium | reverse complement strand
GTCCCGGCCTCCCCAGCGACCAGTGCCTACCCTGTCCGGCACCCGGTCGACCGCTAGTGGCAGCGAGACCCGTGGGACCGGCCATGGGACCGGCATGGGACCGAAACGGCCCTTTCACTGACGCTGAGCGACGCCGAGCGACGTTGCGATGGAGGAGCCTGTCCGCGGCAATCCATCACCCCTCTGCTAGCGATCTCCCGCTACACGCGCGTTTCCTCGGTCCTTCAGCGGAGGGGAGGGATTTCGAACCCTCGGTACGGCAAGCCCGCACAACGGTTTTCGAGACCGTGTCGCACGCCAACCGTCCTAAAGCCCTCAGCCGGTCGCAGATTGTCAGATTGTGGGCGTATGCAGGGAACTTTCGGGCTCCACCCCGGTACGCCCGCTCGCTTCACACGCGAGAGGTCGCAGGTTCGAAACCCGCCGCGCCCATGCTCGGCACGCCCCATAAGCGCCGGAGCGGGGATCCGGCTGGTCAGCAGGCTGCAGTCAGGCACGGGTCCGGGCCGACCGCCAGGCCGGCCCGGACCGTCGCTTTCTGTCAGGGCCGTCGTGTCTGGCCCGCGTCGAGCTCGTAGGCCAGCTGCTCGCCGCGGATACGCCGCTCGAAGAAGCCGGTGAACTGGATCGACAGATAGCCCCCACACTGCGCGAGCTGCGCGGGGACCTGGTCGTTGTTGAGCTTCCAGCCACCGTCGCCCTGGATCTCGGCCCGCGCCTCATGGACCTGCGGCGACCCATCCGGGGCCACGTAGGAGAAGCGCAGACGCACAACACCCTCCGCGCGATCGGTCACGCTGCCCTCAGCGCTGAGGCGATCCCCGATCAGGCTGATCTCCTCCACGTCCAACTCAGCGGGCTGGGACGCCGCACGCAGACGCACGAACTCCGGACGGGTGTCGGCGTCACCCAGATACTCCAGGTTCACGATACCTGTCCCCAGCTCGGCCTGGCCCTCGGTGATCGGCTCCAGGAAACGGATCTCGTCCAGCTCGGTGTTTCCACCTTCCGTCACCGCGGCCTTGAATGTGTCGTTGCGCCCGTCGGCCTGGAACAACACGTCGACCTCACCGCCGCGCGCTCGCGACGTGATCGGCGCCAGAACATCCAGCCGGCGATCCTCACGCAGCACCTGCGCACGCGACACCCGCATCTTGGCCGGGTTCAGATACCCAGCCCCATCCGGGTTGCCGCACGGACCGACCGCAGCCGGAGGCTGCTGGCCCGGGGGCTGCTGACCCGGGGGCTGCTGCTGGCCCGGGGGCTGCTGGGCCTGGCCTGCCTGCGACAGGAACATGTACAGGCGACCCTGGTCGTTGTTGCCGTCCACGTCGATGAACGGCGTGCCACCGAGGAAGTCCGGCTCGCCGTCCCCGTTGAGGTCTCCGGCCGCGGCGCTGGTCCAGCCGAGTCGGGGGCCCCCGTTGACTGTACCGTCCTCCCTCCTCACGGCGGGCTGGGAGTCGGAGGCGGGCAGGTTGAACTCCTTGAGGAGGGAGCCGTCACGCCCGTCGTAGACGCGCGTGCCGCCGTCCTGGTTGTCCTCCTGCTCCGGAGGAATGACGTGGGGCGCATCGCCGACGTACTGATCCGGGACCCCGTCCTTGTTGAAGTCGATCTTCGACATAGAGAAGCCGAACTGGCCCCCTTCCGTGGGGGTCGGGTCCTCGAGCTTGCGGATGAGGCCACCCGTGCGTCCGTCGAACAGCCACGCCGCTCCCTGCGCCTGGCCCGCGGGCCCGTTCTGTCGGAAGCCGTAGCCGTACAGGTCGGCAAGGCCGTCGCCGTTGATGTCACCGGGTGAGAGAGGTGCGGCGTCCTGGAACCCGAAGAACGCGCCGGGCTGGGGCTCCGGGGAATCGATGGCCTGCAGAACCTCGCCCGTCGCCCCGCTGAACAGGTACATCCGCCCCAGGCCTCTGAAGCTGGAGGCGCTGACAAGCTGGTCGGCCACCCCGTCGCCGTCGGAGTCGCCGGGGCCCTGGACCGCGATGCCCAACGATCCGCAGTTCGAGGCGCACCTGGTTCCGTCGCCGGGGCGATCGGTCGCCGGGATGTTCAGCTCCCGCACAAGCTCACCCGTCGCGCCGTCAAAGACGAAGGCCTGCCCGATGTTCTTGAAGCAACCCGCCGGGACGGGGGGCTGCCCCGTCCCGCCCCGGCCAACGCCGCAGCCGGCCGGGATGTCGTTGTTGGACGCCCCGACGATGATCTCGGGGACCCCGTTGCCGGCGATGTCACCGGCGCGACCGATGCGCGACCCAAAGCGCCCGTCGGCCTGCGGCCGCGGGTTGTCGACCTCGTAGAGCTCCGTGCCGTCAGCGCCACTGAACACCCACGCCTTGCCCTGGCCGTCGTTGCCGTCCACGTCCTGAGAGTCGGTGCCGATCGCGATATCGGTCTTGCCGTCCCCGTCCGCGTCCCCGAACGCCGAGATGAAGAAGCCGAAGGCCGCTCCCTCCTGCGGCTCGGGGGATTCGATGCGATAGAGCACCTCCGCCGTGCGACCGCTGAGCAGGTAGACACGCCCGACGTTGGCACCGTCCACGTCGAAGAACGGAGCGGCGACAAAGAAATCATCGACGCCATCGCCGTCGATGTCGTTGGCCACAGCAACGCGCTCGGCCCAACGACCGTTCTCCTGCCCATCGGGCGAGTCGACGCGCGTCACGTCATAGGGGGTTTCCGACGTCGCGCCCACAGCACCCGCCGCGAGCGTGCCTACGACAGCTACGGATACGACACCAACGATGAACAGCAGCGCGATGCGCGCCCTACGAGTCAAAAAGGCCATGTGACTATCTCCCTCGGGTTGATCGGACGCCGACGCCCGTCCGGGGGACGCAGCGAACGCCTTCAGTCCCACCTGCCAGGTCTGAAAGTAGAGCATCGGGCTCAGGCAGGCAAATGTTGGGGCGCGGTCGCAATCATGGTTACATGGTGCCTCTGTGCGCTCCAGGTGCGGTGTGCTCCTGAGCACAGGGGGCTGCGAGGTGCTTATCGCGACCAGCGCCGGCGCTACCGCGCTCCGGCAGAGTCCGCTTCGCAGGCCGCCACCAACGATCCGGGCCACCGGAGGCCATCCTCGGGGTCAGGTGTGGAGGTCTTCGGGCAGCGGGCGGCCGAGCAACCAGCTGTCATCGGGCCGACGGGCGAGAAGCCCGGAGTCCTCGAGCTTGCTGACCGCCCGGCAGACCGCCGGACGGCTCGCGCCGACGAGCCAGGACAGCAGCCCGTGGCAGAGGGGCACCGGCAGAATCACCCCGTCGGACGTCACGCGGCCGAAGCGGTCGGCCAGATGCCAGAGCATGAAGTGCAGCCGTGTGGACAGACGCGGCTGCTGGACGATCGACAGCCGTACTCCGCCGGCCGCTGAGCCCCGAGCAAGCCGGGCTGCCACCTCGGCAATCACGCTGGGATAGTCAGACATCCTGCGAGTGAACCCCGCGTCAAGGACCGCCAACCTCGCAGGCCTGAGCGCCCACCAGCGCATCTCAACCGCCACCGTCGCACCAAAATCCACCTCGGGCTCGCGGGGACGGACGACATCACCCGGGCCGAACACCTCGACGCTCGGTCGATCTGCCACCGCCACGCCTCGCAACAGCAGACCCTCCAAGACCAGCATCCCGAGCAGGCCCGGACTGCTCGGCAGCTTCTCGTGTGCAGAGAACTCTCCCTTGGCCACCGACACGACGCGGGCCAGCGCCAGTCGGGTCACCGCCCTGGCCTGCTCGGGCTCGAGATCCTGGGCGAAGTCGGGATCCTCGTGCACGACGCTCACGATGTCCGTCGCCAACCCGCCGACATTGGTGTGCTGTCGGTCGGGTGGCCCGTCGGATCCAGCTCGGTGTCCGGTCTCGACAAGCAAAGCGCCGCCGCCCCGAGACCCCGGGGCACTAAGCAGGCTTCCCCTGCCCTGCGCTTGGTCTGTCACCAGGTTTTCCACCTCCGGCCCGTTGGGGCTTTCCGCATCAAGGCATAGCGAATCGAGCCCAAGGCCACGAAGGGTAGACCGATCAGCGCAGCCGACTAAGTGCAGACGGCACGTAGCCGGCTCACGGTCAGTCTGCTCGCCCGCCCCCCGGGCCTCGGCGGCTCACGTAGATGCTCTGTCGGTGGCGCGCACCTCAAGCCGGGTGGCCGACCGTCCGATACGTTGATTGCGGGCTCTTCTCTGACGGCGTTGCGGCGCTCGACATGCTCCTCGCGGCTGACGCATCCGGGCTCCCATACGGCATATGGTGCTGCTCGACGCCGGGATACCGGGATGAGCGAGACCGCGCTGACCGCGGCGATCAGCTCGCGAGCTTGTGCGCGACCGGTGCCAATCCTCATCCAACACGCAGTTGCTGTGGTACCGCGAGTTCCTGATCTCGTCGCAGAACGGGCGCGAGGCCGGGAGAAGGGGCAGGGCGCACGGCTTCGTCGCCAAGCCGGTCAGCCAGACGCGGCTTCAGGGCGGAATGGCGCAGGTCCCGAACGTCTGCACAGATGAGCCCTACGCCGGCGACATGGTTGTCGAACCGTTTGATGACGGCCACGAGCATGATGGAAGCCTGGTCCTGCTCGCCGAGGACAACAGATCAACCAGCTCGTGGCGGTCCGGATGCTGGAGAAGCGCGGCTTCCGGGTGGACGTGGCGGTCAACGGCCGAGTGGCGCTCGAGATGTGTCGGCGCCGTCGGTACAAGGCGATCTTCATGGACTGCCAGATGCCCGAGCTCGACGGCTCAAGGGCAGTTCGGCCAACGTGGGGGCCCTTCGGATGGCCGAACTGTGCGAGCGCCTGTGCGAAGCCGGACGGGCCGGCGTGCTCACCGACGCGCCCAGGCTCTGCAGAGAGCTCGAGCGCGCCTCCGAGCTCACCAGCGCCTCGTTGTGAACCCGCTGCCGATCATCATCTATCACTCCAGCAGGTGGCGTAGATACAGCTGCGGGTCGGCCAGGTACCGCCGCCAGTGGCTGACCATCGCGAGGTCTTCCCATGCAATCGACCTGAAGCCATGATCGCCTATCTCGACGATGTCAGCACCAGGCATCGCAGCGAGCACGGGTGAGTGCGTCGCGCAGATCACTTGAGAGCCGCTCGCGACTGCGTCGTGCAGTACACGTATCAACGCCAAGCACGATTCGAACGAAAGGGGTGCCTCGGGCTCATCGAGGAGGAACAAGCCCGGATCGCTGAAGCGGCCCCTGAGCACTTGGAGGTAGCTCTCGCCATGGCTGACCCGTGCCGCGTGCTTTTCACCATACCCGCGCACACCCTGGTCGCTCATGTACTGTA
>JALZIL010000276.1 GCA_030860305.1 Actinomycetota bacterium | reverse complement strand
TTGATAACGGCGACCATAGCCACGCTGGTGTCCTTGATCCTGGGCATCCCGATCGCCTGGGTGCTGGCCCGCAGCGCCATCCGCGGTCGGTCGATCCTTCGGGCGCTGGTGACCGTGCCGCTGGTCCTTCCCCCGGTCGTCGGCGGGGTCGCGCTGTTCCTGGTCCTGGGGCGCCGCGGAATCATCGGAGCGTGGCTCTACGACACCTTTGGGTTCTCGTTGCCGTTCACCACCGCCGCGGTCGTGATCGCCGAAACCTTTGTGGCCATGCCATTCCTGGTGATCAGTGTCGAAGGCGCGCTGCGCGCCGCCGATGCGCGATTCGAGGACGCAGCAGCGACGTTGGGCGCCAACGGGTGGTCGACATTCCGCCGAGTGACCCTGCCTTTGGTCGCGCCCGGTATAGCTGCCGGCGCTGTGCTGTGCTGGGCGCGGGCCCTGGGCGAGTTCGGTGCCACGATCACCTTCGCGGGGAACTTCCCGGGTACGACGCAGACGATGCCGCTGGCGGTCTATCTCGCTCTGCAGAACGATCCGGAGGCGGCGATCGTGCTGAGCCTTGTGTTGTTGGCGGTGTCGCTAGCCACGCTCACGCTGCTGCGAGAACGCTGGCTCACCCGAGCATGATGATCGGGGTGTGGCAGTCGCCCGATCCGCCGGTTCGCTACACAACCTCCGTGTTGGGCGCCTGGAAAGGGCCGGTTCGCTACACAACCGGCGCTTTGGTGGGGGCGCGGCCCCGGTGAGTCTGGCCGCGGCCTTCGCCGTACAGCGGGGTTCCCTGGATCTCGAGGTGGACCTGACCGTCGAGCCCGGTCGGGTGCTGGTGCTGTTGGGCCCCAACGGTGCCGGTAAGTCGACGGTCCTTCGAGTGTTGGCCGGGCTGCTGCGACCCGATTCCGGTCGCGTGCTGTTGGGTGACCTCCTCCTTGATGAACCCGGCGTGGGCAAGCACGTCCCGCCATATGACCGGCCAGTTGGGATGGTCTTCCAGGACTATTTGCTCTTTCCTCATCTGTCCACAGTGGACAACATCGCTTTCGGCCTGCGATCGCGGCGAGTTCCCAAGGCGCGGGCCCGTGCTTCGGCGTACGAGTGGCTGGAGCGCGTCGGGCTCGCGGCATACGCCGGAGCTAAACCGGGTGGCCTGTCCGGGGGGCAAGCGCAACGGGTTGCGCTGGCGCGGGCGCTGGTCGGCAGTCCGCAACTGCTGTTGCTCGACGAACCGTTGGCCGCGCTGGATGCCCGTACGAAATTGGAGGTACGCGCGGACCTGCGCCGCCATCTCGCCGAGTACGCAGGCGCCACCGTCGTCGTCTCGCACGATCCGATCGATGCCATGGCGCTGGCCGACGAGGTCGCCGTGATCGAGGACGGGCGGGTCGTACAGTCCGGTTCGCCGACAGAGGTGGCTCGCCGGCCGCGCACTGACTACGTTGCCCGGCTGATCGGGCTGACGCTGCTGGCTGGCACGGGAGAGGGGACGCAGGTGCGCCTGGAGTCCGGTACCGCGGTCGCCGTCGCCGAGCCGGCGCATGGATCTGTGTACGTCGCGATCCGGCCCGAGGCGGTGGCGATCTATCCGACCGAGCCGCACGGAAGTCCGCGTAACGTCTGGCCGGCTCGGGTGGCCTCGGCGACACCGCACGGCTCTGCGGTCCGCTGCGACCTGGCCGGACCGGTTCCGCTGACGGCCGATCTCACAGGGACCGCCTTCGCTGAACTCGGGCTCGCCCCTGGGAGCGAGGTCTGGGCCACGGTGAAGGCGCACGAGGTAGAGGTCTATGCGCGCTGACGACGCTGGTGTGAGGCCCGTGCCTCGGGTCGCCGGACTGGTCCTTGCCGCCGGTGCTGGGCGTCGGTACGGGATGCCGAAAGCGCTTGTGCCGTACGAGGGCCGGCTGCTCGTTGAACGGGCGTGCCACCTTGTCGCCGCCGTCTGCGATCCGGTGGTCGTGGTGGTCGGCGCTGCCGCTGACGAGGTCCGATCGCGTGCCAAGCTCGGCGATGCGGTGGTCGTCCTGAACCCGGACTGGGACAGCGGGATGGGCTCCTCACTACGGACCGGCCTCGCTGCCCTGCGTGCCCTTTCTGGCGGTTTGCGTGAAAACCACCAGAGCGCGGACCCGGCCCCTGGGCCTGGCGGTTTGCGTGGAAACCATCAGAGCGGGAGTGGACCGGATCTGGTCGACGCGGTGCTGGTGCACCTCGTGGATCTGCCGGGAATGACGGTGGCGGCGCTGCGGCGGGTGGCAGCGGCAGCGACTCCGGAGGTGTTGGCGGTGGCCACCTACGGCGGAGTACGCGGACATCCGGTCCTGGTGGGGCGTACACACTGGGCCGGAGTAGCCGCGAGCGCGATAGGCGACCAAGGCGCGCGGGGCTACCTGGCCGCCCACGAGGTCACCGAGATCGAGTGCTCCGACGTTGCCGATCCGGCCGACCTGGACTACCCGCCGACGTGATGTCGCACCCTTGCAGGTGACCTGCGCGGTGTGTTGTCGGCAAACCTGCGACATCAAGGTCGGCCCGACCGCGTCCGCCGGTGCTGTCGCACCTTTGCAGGTGACCTGCGCGGCGTGTTGTCGGCAAACCTGCGACATCACGAAACGGGTCGGCCGCGTCCCTCCGCTGATGTCGCACCTTTGCAGGTGACCTGCGCGGCGTGTTGTCGGCAAACCTGCGACATCTCGCGCGGGATGGCGGCGGAGTGCGAAGGATCCGTCGAACGACAGTACCGCGGCTACATTTGGCCGGTGACCGAAACCTCGCCAGCACCCGTCCGTGCCGCGATCAGCGCGAAACCGATTTCGGTGGCTGAGCACGAAGCGCTGGTTTCCCGATCCGGTGCCGGCGCGGTGGTCGCTTTCGGCGGAGTCGTCCGCGACCACGACCATGGCCGAGAGGTCACCCAGCTCGAGTACGTCGGGCATCCCTCGGCCGAGGAGTTGATGGCTGAGATCGCCGATGAGATAGCGGCGCTGCCCAAGGTGCATGCGGTCGCCATCAGCCATCGGATCGGCGTGCTCGGCGTCGGCGATGTGGCCTTGGCAGCGGCCGTGAGCGCAGCCCACCGGGGTGAGGCTTTCGACGCCTGCCGGCAGCTGGTCGAAGAGGTCAAGGCCAGGCTGCCGATCTGGAAGCGTCAGATCTTCACCGACGGCGACGAGGAATGGGTCGCCGCCCCCTAGTCGGGACCTCGGTCCGTGCTCACCCCTCATCAGGATGTTATGCGCATAACGTCCAGAATCCGGCGCCAAAACCGGACGTTATGCGCATAACGTCCAGAATCCGGCACGAAATCCGGACGTTATGCGCACGACGGCGAAAGGCTCGGAGTGCTCAGCGGGCGGGACTGGCTGCGGTGCCATCGTCGGGCTGGTCCTGGCTATCGTCGGCGGCTTCCTCGGCGTCGACCTTGGCCTCGTCGGCCGCACCCTCGTACTCCAAGGCTTCGTTGCCGTACGCCTCGCCGACGGCCTGTTCGGTTCGGCCCCACAGGCGGGTGATCGAGCGACGCAGTTCGGTGAGCAGCCCCAACAGGACTCCTTGGCTAGGTCAGCCGCCGGCGAAGGGCGGCAGGACGTCCACCGAACTGCCGTGCGGCAGAGCGGCATCGTGGTCGGACCGACGTACGCCGTCGACCAGGAAGGAACAGACTCCCAGAACCTTCGCCAACCCCGGACCGTGGCGCCGGCTCGCGTCGGCGATCAGTTCGGCAAGAGTGCCCGCCTCGATCGTTTCGGTGTGTGCGCCGGCCGCGGCGCGAGCAGCCGCGAAGTAGTTGACCGTCACCCCGCGGAACTCCGTCGTCGTGCTCAACGCGCTCAGCCGCCAATGGCCGACATGGGCCGTCCGGGCTGCAGGAACGTCGGGTCGTCGATCCCGTGCCCGGGCAGCTTCGTCCACATCGCGGCCCGCCACCGATCGGCGATCACGTCGTCACTGGACCCGTCCCGCAGTGCGGTACGCAGATCGGACTCCTCACGGGCGAACAGGCAGTTGCGGATCTGGCCGTCGGCGGTGAGCCGGGTCCGGTCGCACGTACCGCAGAATGCGCGAGTGACCGACGCGATGATCCCGACCTTCGCTGGGCCACCGTTGACCAACCAGGTCTCGGCCGGCGCGCTGCCGCGGTGCGCCGGATCCGGGGTCAGGACAACCGCCTCCTGCAGCTTCTCCAGGATCTCCTCCGCGGTGATCATCTGGTCGCGTTTCCACTCGTGCTGGGCATCGAGGGGCATCTGTTCGATGTAGCGCAACTCGAAGTCGTGTTCGAGGCAGAACTCCAACAGGGGTACGGGATCCTCGTTGAGTCCACGCATGAGTACGGCGTTGACCTTGACCGGAGTGAGGCCGGCAGCTTTGGCCGCGACCAAGCCGGCCAGGACGTCCTCGATCCGGTCGCGGTGGGTGAGTTGCTTGAACTGCAGTTTGTCCAGGGTGTCCAGCGAGACGTTGATCCGGTCCAGGCCGGCGTCAGCCAGCGGGCGGGCGAGACGCTCGAGCCCGATTGCATTCGTGGTCAGGCTGACTTCGGGGGAGGGGCGCAGCGCCTTGGCCGTACGCACGATCTCGACCAGACCCGGCCGGATGAGCGGCTCTCCGCCGGTGAAGCGGATCTCGTTGATCCCGAGCTCCTCGACCCCGATCCGGACCAGCCGGTTGATCTCGTCGTCGGTGAGGATCTGCGAGGTGGGCAGCCAGTCCAAGCCCTCGGGAGGCATGCAGTACGTGCAGCGCAGATTGCATCGGTCGGTCAGCGAGACCCGGAGATCGGTGGCCACCCGCCCGTGCTGGTCGAGCAGTCCGCGGCCGCTGGCAAGGTCGTTCGGGCCGACGAGGTCGCGTACGGAAGTCGTCACAACCCGAGGGTAACCTCCCGCGCGGAGGTGTCACCCGGTGTTCGGCCCGTACGCGGCGCTGCTGCGCGTCAGCGGCGCCTTCTCGTTCTCCTCGATGGGCTTCCTGGCCCGGATGCCTATCTCGATGACCGGCCTCGGCGCGGTCCTGCTGATCGCCGGGGAGACCGGCCGGTACGGAATCGCCGGTGTCATCGCCGGAGTCCTGGCGTTGTCCTTTGCGATCATCTCCCCACAAGTGGCCCGGTTGGTCGACCGGTTCGGTCAAGCCCGCGTGCTGCGGCCCACCGTGCTGTTGTTCGGCGCCGCCGGTGTCGGCTTCGTGGTGGCAGTCGAGCTCCAAGCGCCGATCTGGACCTGGTTCGTCCTGGCCGCACTCACCGGGGCGTCGGGACCCAACATCGGTTCGATGGTCCGAGCCCGGTGGGTGAACGTCCTGGACGACCCGACCACGCGGCAGACGGCGTTCGCCTTCGAGTCCGTCGTCGACGAGATCGTCTTCGTCATCGGCCCGCCGCTGGTGACCTTTCTCGCGACCGCGATCTCCCCGCCCGTCGGATTCCTCACCGCCGTCATCATCGGCCTGGTCGGTGGGATGGGGTTCGCGACCCTGACCTCCAGCGAGCCGCCGGTGGCGCGTACGACCGAAGGGCGGGGCGGCGGCCGCCGTGGGGTCCTCATCCCGGCGCTGATCGCGGTCACGATCACCTATGTCGCGGTCGGCACCGTCTTCGGCGCGATGGACGTCGTCGTAGTCGCCTACGCCGACGAGCAGGGCCAGATCGGGTTGTCGGGGCTGATCCTGGCGGTGTACGCCGCTGGCAGTCTGATCGCGGGACTGGGCTACGGCGCGGTGGCCTGGCGGCGCGGCCTGGCCGGGCGGTTCCTGCTCACCACGCTGGCCTTCGGCGTGGCCGCGTCGGGATTCCTACTGGTCAATTCGCTGCTGCTGCTGGCCGGCTTGGCCTTTCTCGCCGGAGCGACGATCGCTCCGGTGCTGGTCTCGGGGATGTCGCTGGTCGAGTCGCGCCTCCCACGTACGGCGCTGACCGAGGGCTTGGCCTGGACCACCACCGGCATCACCGTCGGTGTCACGCTCGGTGCCTCGATCTCGGGATCGGTCGTCGATGCCATCGGTGCGGAGGAGTCCTTCATCGTGCAGGTCGTCGGTGCCGGCAGCGCCGCCGTCCTGGCCGCCCTCGGGTATGTGTGGGTTCGCCGGACCGACCGCCGATCCGACCGTACGGCGGATAGTCCAGCGGACCGTACGGCGAGCAATACAGCAGACCGTACGGCGGGCGCCGTTGCTCCTGGACCTCCAGGACCCGGATCGGAATAGCCAGCCGGTAGCTGGTGTGCAATGAGCGCTTACGCTGTAAAATCTGGAGGGACGGCACGACGACGACCTGAGAGGACGATCCGATGAGCGCAACTGACAAGATCAAGAACGCTGTCGAGGACATTTCCGGCAAGGGCAAGGAGCACGTGGGCGACGCCACGGACAACGAGCGCCTCGAGAACGAAGGCCGCTCCGACCAGTCCAAGGCCGACCTCAAGAACGCCGGCGAGAAGGTGAAGGACGCGTTCAAGCACTGATCATTCCGGCTGCCCCCGCTGGCGGCTGAACAGGGAGCCCGGGTCGATCGGCCCGGGCTTCGCTGTGTTTGGGCTGCGGTCGCGATCGGCCGGGTCCCGGACTTAATCCGGATAATGTGCCGTCTGCGCCTGGCGCTGGCGTGACTTTCTCCGGATTAAGTCCGCTGAGGGTTCAGTAGTGCCGGCGGAGGAACTCGGTCTGTACGCCGACCGCCCGCTCGAACCCCTCGCCCAGATAGACCTCGAAATGTCCCACCGGAAACCGATGGAGCTGCATTCGCGGAGCGCGGCTGGCCAGGGCCGCGGCCTGACCGGGAGGGGTGATCGTGTCGTCGTCGCACACCAGTACCAGCCAGGCACAGCCGATCCGACTGGCAGTCTCGAACGGTCGGTAGCCCGGCAGCCGGAGCATCACCCGGGGCGTGAACCGGTTCGGCCACCCGTAGCCGGGCGGGAACAGATCCAGCAGCGCAGCGGTCGCACCGCGCTCGACGAACGGTGCGAAGACCCCGGAGCCCGGCTCGGCGACCAGGGGCAGGTACGCCGGTGCCCGGCCGAGTCGGGCATGTACCTCATCCCGTACGGCGGCGGCGACCATCCGCGCCAGAAACACCGGCCGGGGCAGCCGGCCGCGGCCGCCCAACCCGGAGTAGGGCACCTGACTGATGACTGCGGCAACCCGCGGATCTGCTGCGGCCAACGCGGCGACATGCCCGCCACTGAACGACGTCCCCCACAGCGCAACCCGGTCGGCGTCGATCCCGTCGAGCGAGCGGACGTAGGAGATCGCGGCGCGCCAGTCCCCGAGCTGGCGGTCGATGTCCATGAGCTGCCGTGGTTGCCCCTCGCTGGCGCCGAAGTGCCGGTAATCGAAGACCAGCGCGGCGAAGCCGGCGTCGACGAAGCGCTCGGCGTAGGCGTCCAGCCGGGCCTCGCGGGTGAGGGCGAAGCCGTGGGCCAGCAGCACAACCGGATGCGGCCCGAGGCCGGGCGGGCGGTAGAGCCAGCCGGCGCAGCGCTTCCCGGCGGACAGGAAGCAGACCTCGTCACGCGCGATGCTCACCACGCTAACCCCTCAGAACCTCGGTGATCTTGACCTTCTGGTGGTTTTCGGCGGCCGACCACGGCGTGTCGCCGCAATAAGGTCAAGATCACCACAAAGTTGGGTCGGCGGCGCCGTGGCATGCTCGGTACGTGTGCGCAGGTACCAGCTGGTCCAGCCCTGACCAACTCCGGG
>JALZIL010000235.1 GCA_030860305.1 Actinomycetota bacterium | reverse complement strand
CCGCTGGGTGGCGATGGCATCCTCGGCACCGGCCACCGCTGCCTCGATCGAGATCTGCGGGGTCTGCTCGCCGGCAGCGAACGAACCGCAGATGGTCGGATTCTGGTCCGTCGTGTCGAACATCGTCGGCTGGTCGGCGGGAGGATCGGTCGGCGCACGCTCCGGCAGTGGTTGCCGGCGGTCATCGGTGAGGCCAGCGGCCACCGCCGATGGAATCTCCAACGGCTCGGGAACGCGCCCGGCATAGACGGTGTCCTCGATGGCCGGATCGGCCAGCAGGATCAGGGACTGAACCTCGGTGATCTCCTTGATCTGGGTTGGCGTTACCTCGTAGTACTGCCGGTCGTTGGCCGACTCGACGTAGCGGACTTCTCCCGAGATCGCACCGGGAAATGCGGTCGAGGCAGCGCCGCGTTCGGCCACTGGGTTCGGCACGAGATCGAGCCCACTGGGCAGCGCGTCCAACCACGCCGTGCCCACCTCGACCTGGGTCGTGTCCTGCAGGGTGAGTCCCTCCAGGACCGGTTCCTCGTACGGGATCGGATATCTGTGCCCCTCAGTGACCAGGTAGAGGGAGGTCTGTTCGGGCGTCTCGAATCGGATTTCGATGTCCCGGACCAGGACCGCACTGTCCCCGATCAGCTGTCCCTGGCTGATGTCGCGACCGACGACAAGGGCGGTATTCGGGGTCAGTCGTCCGTCTCTGGTCTCCGCGGGCAACGAGCACAGCGTCCACGGGTCACCCAGCATCCGCTCGGGGTCGGGCAGCGAGTCGGGCGCGTCTGCGATACCCAGTCGCGGCCCACGCGGCGCGGACAGCAGCGAAGCCCGGGAGACCTCGGCAACCTCGACGCTGTTGACCAGCAGCGCGGCCGAGGCGAAGTTCACCGTGGGAAAGAGCAGATTCTCCCCGGCCGCCCGGTCGGGCAGCCACACGAAGGTCGCGCCGGTCTCGGTCTCCACGATGACCACGCCACTGTTTTGCCACTCGTTGGTGTCAGTGCCGAAGAAGACGCCGATCAGGCCGGCGCCGGCAAGCCCGACGACCGCGATCATCACGCCGGCGAACGCCGAGCCGATCATCTTGCGCAGCGGAGTTTGGATCGGGTCCGTCTCGCGCTGCACGATGCCGGAGATGACCCGCTGGACCATGAATTGGTAGGACTGGAACAGGTCCCGGCGACTGGCCATCGCTCAGCCGCCGAGGCTGCGGAAGTAGCCGTACAGACCGAGTACGGCACAGGCCACCGGAACCACCGCCACCACCAGCACGATGTCCAGGATGTCGGAGATCCGCCCGACGTACGGGCTCGGCGGCCGGTTCTGGTAGGCGAAGCCAGCCGCCAGCACCAGCCCGGCCAGGACCACCAACACCGGCACGATGACCGAGAGTCGCGAGTCCGGAGCCATGCCGATCGTGCCGATCGTGACCGCCGCGAGTCCGACCACTCCGGTGACCAACAGCGGAGCCCGGTGCCGTACGGCGGGGAAGAGACGGCCGCGAAGCAGCGAGGCACTGGCCACCACGGCGACCAGGATGAAGGCGCTCAGCTCTCCGCTGCTGGCGAGGATCAGTTCGCTCAGCGAGACGACCACCGCCCCGCCGAACAGCATCCCGCCGAGCAGTTCGTCCGAGCGCCGCACGGTCGCATGCACACGTGGCAACGGAACCACAGGGGGATCGGCGAGCAGGTCTTCGACGGTGGTCGGCAGGCTCGGCATCGGCAGCTTGCCGAGCCGGATCGAGAGCAACGGGATGCTCGGCGTGAACACCACGACAACGCTCACCAGGATCGCGCCGATGTCGACGACGTTGGTCTCCCAGATCAGTCCGATCAGCGAGCCGAGGAACCCCAGCAGGCCCACGACGATTCCGGCCACGAAGTACTGCGTACGGTCGGCGACCCCGAGATAACCGAGCAGCCCGACGACGAACAGTGCCAGGCAGCCGGCCAGATACTGGGCAGGCTCCGCGTCGATCAGCAGCTGGTCACCCTGGCTGAAGGCGACGCCGCCGGCGAATGCATAGACCATTGCCACCGAGCCGATCACTGCTCCGGCGCCGGCATCGCCGAGGGCGCGCGACATAGCCACGGCCGAGGCCAGCAGGATGAGCGAGAGTCCCAACGCGATGATGCCGGGCAGTCTCCAGTTGGGCCCGGTGGTGAGCAGGATCCCGAGGGCGAGCAGCAGTGCGCTGGAGGCGACGGCCACGGCGGCCCGGCGGGTGTTGGCCGACCCCCACGATCGACTCTGCCGTCGGGCGTCGGTGGCGATCGCGTCGACGACGTCGTCGTAGTCCATTTCCGGCCATTCGGCCTGTCGTGGCATCAGGTGCAGGACATCGCCGTCGCGCAATTCCTGGGTCCCGATCGGACGGGCTGCGTCGATCAGGGTGCCGTCGGCCTTGCGCAGTACCCAGCCGCCGTGCTCCTGCCCTTGGTCGGCGAGTTCGTCTCCTGCGGCCCGGAGCAGGCCCGGGAGGAGTTCGGCGGTGGGTACGTGCTCGGGAAGTGCGACGTCCACGCGGCGTCGCGGGGCCGCGATCGTAATCCTCGCCAGCCCCGTACTGGCACTTCGGCTCAATTCGCCTCCCCTCGCTGGCTACGCTTAGATGATCGTGGATTCGGGTGCCGAACGGAGCGAGGATGGCGTCGGTCGGCAACGACAACGGGTGATCATGCCTCATACGATAGGGGCGCTGGCTGACCGCTGTCGGCAGAACTCACTTTGTCAGGAGGCGACCGGTGGCCACCGTCATCTTGCGACGGCAGCCTCGCCGGGATGCACCTGAACTGCCCACGGGTGAGGTTCTGCTCGACCCCCCGCCGGAGATTCCGGCGCCGACCGGGGCCGGCTGGGGTCGGGCGATGATGATGCTGCCCATGGTCGCCGGCGCCGCCGGGATGGCCTTGCTGTTCGCCAGTCAGCGGTCGGGACCCTTCGCCTACGTCGCCGGCGGCCTGATCGGCTTCTCCATGATCGGGATGATGGCGGCGAACCTGTTGCAGGGCGGCGGCGGGCCGAGCAAGAAGGAACTGATCGCCAGGCGGCGCGGATACATGCGGCACCTCTCGCTGCACCGCCGCAAGGTACGGCGTACGGCCGTCGAGCAGCGCGAGGCGATGTTCTACCGCCACCCTGACCCGGTCTCGCTCTGGACGACCGCGGCCAGCCACCGGCTGTGGGAGCGGCGAACCATGCACGCCGACTTCGGCGTGGTGCGGATCGGGGTCGGCCCGCAGGCGCTGGCCACACCTATCATCGCGCCGCCGTCGAGGTCCCTCGACGAGCTGGAACCCTTGTGCGCCAGCGCGTTACGTCGTTTCGTGCTGACCTATTCCACGGTGCCCGACCTGCCCATCGCCATGGCGATCAACGGCTTCAGCCGGGTGCACGTCACCGGTCATCTGGAACGGGCTCGCTCCCTGACCCGGTCGGCCATCGCTCAGTTGTGCGTTCACCACTCGCCCGAAGACGTCATGATCGCGGTCGTCGCCGGGACTCAGGAGCGCGAGCACTGGGAGTGGGTCAAGTGGGTCCCGCATGCGTTGCATCCGGAGCGCACCGATGCGCTGGGCAACCTGCGACTGGTCGCGACCAGCATGCAGGGGCTGGAGGCGATGCTCGACGACATGCTGGCCACCCGTCCGCGATTCGACCCCTCCGCACCGGCGGCACAGGTCCCAGGCGCCCATCTGGTCGTCGTCCTCGACGGCGGAGACGTGGCCGGCTCGAGCCATCTGATGACCGGCGGTGTCGGCGTCGAAGGCGTCACGGTCGTGGACCTGAGTACGCCACCGGCCCGGTTGCTGGACCGGGCCACGCTGGTGCTCGATGTCGACAAGATCGGAGGACTGCGTAGCCGGACCGCCGACGGAGAGGCCGAGATCGGTAGCGCGGACGAACTCAGCATGGTGGAGATGGAGGCCTTGGCTCGCCAGATCTCACCGTTGCGACTCTCGATCGGCGGCAAGGGCGAGCAGGCGATGAACTCCGCACTGGACCTCGCGGACCTGCTGAACATCGATGATCCGTACGCCTACGACACGGCGCAGTTCTGGATTCGCCGGGCGAACCGAGATCGACTTCGGGTGCCCATCGGGATCAACCCGGAGGGCCAGCCGATCGATCTGGATCTCAAGGAATCCGCGCAGGATGGCATGGGGCCGCACGGGCTGCTGATCGGGGCGACCGGGGCGGGCAAGTCCGAACTCCTGCGCACCCTAGTCCTGGCTCTGGCGGCCACCCACGATTCCGAGACCCTGAACTTCGTCCTGGTCGACTTCAAGGGTGGAGCCACTTTCACCAAGCTGGACCGGTTGCCGCACACCAGCGCGGTGATCACCAATCTCTCCGACGAGCTGCCGCTCGTCGACCGGATGGCCGATGCGATCAACGGTGAGCTGCTGCGGCGCCAGGAGTTGTTGCGCCAGGCCGGCAACTACGCGTCGTTGCGGGACTACGAGAAGGCGCGTACCTCCGGGGTCCCACTGGCACCGATGCCGAGTCTGCTGGTCATCTGTGACGAGTTCAGCGAATTATTGTCGGCCAAGCCGGACTTCATCGACATGTTCGTCCAGATCGGCCGGGTCGGGCGATCGCTCGGGGTGCACCTCCTGCTGGCATCCCAGCGGCTGGAAGAGGGTCGGCTGCGTGGCCTGGACACCCACCTGTCCTATCGGATCGGCCTGCGGACGAACTCGGCGATGGAGAGCCGGGTCGTGCTCGGCTCGCCGGATGCCTTCGAGCTTCCCCGAGCGCCGGGCCACGGATACGTCAAGTTCGGCACTGATCCGCTGGTGCGCTTCCGGGCTGCCTACGTTTCCGGGGTGTACCGCCGCGACGGCGGCCGGCGAATCGACCAGTCGGTCAACGACCGGGCGGCCGTACTGGAGTACGACACGCAGTACCTGGCGCCACCGATCGAGGACGACTCGGCCGAGGACGCGGTCGTCGAAGATCCCGACGAAGGCATCGGGGATGGACTGCTCGATGTGATGGTCGAACGGCTGCAAGGCAAAGGGGTTCCGGCCCATCAGGTTTGGTTACCTCCGTTGAAAGAGCCGCCGACCCTGGATCAGCTGCTGCCGACCTTGGTGGACGACGAGGAGCGCGGTATCACCGTCGCCAATCCCGCACTGCGCGGTGCTCTCAGGGCGCAGGTCGGGCTGATCGACCGACCGCTGGAACAGCGCCGCGAGACGATGACCCTCGATCTGTCCGGTGCCGGCGGGCACGTGGTCGTCGTCGGCGGCACGCAGAGCGGCAAGAGCAACGCGCTGCGCGCCCTGATCACTAGTCTCGCGCTGACCAACACCCCTCGCGAGGTGCAGTTCTACTGTCTCGACTTCGGCGGCGGCACACTGGCGGCCCTGCGCGAGCTACCGCACGTGGGCGGGGTGTACGGACGATCGGATGTCGATCAGCTCCGCCGGACCATCGCCGAGATGACGAACCTGCTTGCCGTACGCGAGCGCCGCTTCGCCGAACTCGGTCTGGAGGGGATGGCCGCCTACCGTCGCCGGATCCGGGCCGGCCACGTCACCGACGACCCGTTCGGCGACGTCTTCCTGGTCATCGACGGCTGGCTCACGCTGCGCAACGACTTCGAGGGCATGGACGCCGTGGTCGCGGACCTGGCCACCCGGGGCCTGTCCTACGGCGTCCACGTCGTCGCCTCGGGAACACGGTGGATGGATTTCCGGCCGGCTATCCGGGACCTGTTCGGCACTCGACTGGAGTTGCGACTCGGTGATCCCGGCGACTCCGCTCTGGACCGCCGTACGGCGATGAACGTCCCGCCCGCCACCCCGGGACGTGGGATCACGCCGCAGAAGCTGCACATGCTGCTGGCGCTGCCGCGGATCGACGGGATCCAGGAAACCGAGGACCTCTCCGATGGCGTCGCGGCCCTGGTCCAGGATCTGCGTAAAGGCTGGCAGGGACCCACGGCTCCGGCGGTACGGTTGCTCCCGGATGTCGTTGAGCACGAGCGGCTCCCAGCAGAGCCTAAACGCGGGGTGGCCATCGGCTTGGCCGAAAGCGACCTGCAGCCGGTCTATGTCGACATGTCGACCGACTCGCACTTCGTCGTCTACGGTGACGCCGAATGCGGAAAGAGTGCCTTTCTGCGCTCCTTCGCCGCCCGGCTGGTCGAGCAGTACGACGAGTCGCAGGCCCGCATCGTGCTGATCGACCACCGCCGTAGCCTGCTCGGCGCGATCGAGTCGGACATGTTGATCGGATACGGCACGTCGGCGGCCAAGACCCAGGCGATCACCAACGACGTCACCACGGTGTTGACCAAACGGCTGCCCGGTCCCGACGTGACCGCCGAACAACTGCGCAACCGCAGCTGGTGGGGCGGGCCGGACGTGTATGTCCTCGTCGACGACTACGACCTGGTCTCCTCGGGCAGCACCAATCCGTTGGCCGGCTTCCTGGAATTTCTCCCCCAGGCCCGTGACGTCGGTCTGCACCTGCTCGTCGTACGCCGCTCGGGCGGGGCCGGACGGGCGATGTACGAGCCGGTCTTGATGCGACTTCGCGAGCTGGCCACCCCGGGGATCGTGATGTCCGGAAGCAAGGACGAGGGGGCGCTGATCGGGTCGGTCAAGCCACAGCCGCTGCCGCCGGGCCGGGGCTGGCTGGTCACCCGCAAGGAAGGCGTACGGCTGGTCCAACTCGCCTGG
>JALZIL010000221.1 GCA_030860305.1 Actinomycetota bacterium | reverse complement strand
GCCCGGAGCCGGGCCGGACGCGCGGGTGCGACCGTGGCTTCTAGCAGCGCCCCGTGACGCGATCGTCGACCGGACGAGCACTGGTCCGCACGATCAATGTCGTCCGCCTACCGGCTGCATCGGCCCCCACGACCGGCTCTGTCTGGCCAGCCTCGACGACCCCGAAGCCCTGGAGCCCGCCGGTGGACCACCTGTAGCTCACCGGGAAGGCGTTCGGATTCGTGACGGTGAAGCCGGGGCAGGCCAGCCGGGCGTCGAGGGCCTGGTAACCGGCCGGCACGATCGGCGTGGCCGTGGTGGAGCCCGCCGGTCCATCGCCGATCGCGTTGGTGGCGACCACCTCGAACTGGTAGGCGACACCGTTGGTGAGACCGCCGAAGGTGTACGAGCCCACATCCGGCCCGACCGTGGCAGTCTCGATGACCTGGTCACCCTGGCGCACCGTAACGGAGTAGCCGTTGATCGGGCTCCCACCGTCGTCCGGGGCCGTCCACGACACGGTGGCCGCATTCGGCCCGACGACGACCGAGACGACCGGAGCGGCCGGCGGCGCGTCGGCCTGCAGGTTCAGGCCGACGATCAGCGGATCATGGTCGGAGCTGCGATACGCGTTCGGCTCGTACAGCGTCGGATCCCGATTGAAGTCGAGGTTGTAATCCAGGATCAGTGCCTCGTCGGCGTTGATGTGCCAGATCGTGGCGCCGGTGACGTCGTTGACCAAGTCTGGGCTTGCCAGGCCGTGATCGAGCTCACCGGAGAAGCCGTCGAAGACGAAGCTGTAGCGGTCGGCCTCGTCGATGAACTGCTCGGAAAGTCCGACGTACCCGGCGTCCTCGAGGACGTGGATCGGGTCCTCTTCGGTGTAGGCGTTGAGGTCGCCGATGATCAGCGGCCGCGGCGCGTTCAATGTGCCTAGGGCGCTGAGCAAGGCGTTGGCCTGCGCGACCCGGCGGGCATTGAAGCAAGACTGTCCGTCACCCTGGTCGGCATCCCCCGGGTCGCTGCTCGTACCGCAGTTCTTCGACTTGAAGTGGTTGACCACGACGGTGACCGGCTCGCTGCCGCCGACCCGCTCGAAGGTCTGGATGAGCGGCGGACGGTCGAAGATCGGGTCAGCGGAGGACTGGGCAGCTCCGACCGGCGTCACGGCCGCGGGTTGGTAGATGATCGCGGTCTTGATGGCGTCGGTCCCGAATGTGCCGCCGAACTGGTTGGGTGCGTTGAGCACCGGCTCGGTGATGTAGGCGTACGTGCCGGGAGCCGTGGCGTCGTTCAAGGCCTGAACCAGACTCGCGATCGCCTCGGTCCCGTTGTTCTCGACCTCCATCAGGCCGAGGACCTCAGCACCGATGCCGAGGATGGCCTCGACTTCCTTGATCTGTTGGCGGTCGAACTCAGCCTGGCTGTTGGCGCCGCGGGCATTCGGGTTCTCGGTGGTCAGCGTCGTGAAGTAGTTCAGCGTGTTGAAGCTCGCGACCTGAATGTCTCCGCCGACGTCCTCCGGTGCGGCCGGGCGTGGGTTCGTGTCAGCGAAGGTCACCGCACCGGTCGGCTGCAGCCGGTAGTTGCTGAAGCCGAACCCCACCACGCCGGTCAGTCCGGTCGTGGTGTCCCCGATCCGGGGCGTGTCCGGTTCGCTGTACGGCACGACGGGTGGGTTCTGCACATTGGAGCCGTCATCCACCAACAGCCGCCGGAGCGCATTCTCCGCCGCAAGGGCCTGGGCCGCAGGGCCGGGCTCGACCCGGTCGGTGGGCTGGAAGAGGCGTCCGTCGGAGGACACGGCGAGCTCGCCGAAGCGGCCCAACTGGAACAGCTCGGTCACGGTCAGCGCCTCGGGGAAGGTAAGCAGAACGCCCTCGACCGGTTCGAATGTCGTGCCCGCCGGACGCGGCAGGTCATAGGTCATCGGCGCGATCGAGCCGGTACCCGTGACGGTGACGGTCGCCCCGCTCAGCTGGGTCTGGCCGTTCGCCTCCGCAGCGGTGCCGTCGACCTGGACCCGGTCACCTGCCGAGACCGCCGTGGTCGAGGCCACGAAGATGCCATCGGAGGTGGCCGGGTTGGTGTCCGGAGTGTCGTCCTGGATGTAGAAGCCACCAAGGCCGCCGGTGCCGTTGAAGTCGCCGGTGACGACGCCTTCGGTAAGGACACATTGCCCTGGAATCGGGGTGCTGGTGCTCTCGCCCTGGATCGCCGCGATCTCGAAGGTCGGCGGGGGGTCACACGGCGGGGGCGGTGGCGGCTCGCCGGTGCAGTCCGCGCCGCAGTTACGTGGGTTCGGGGTGCCGACGGTGAAGTCGGCGCTGTTGTTGTCGGTGTCGGTGGCGCCATCGGCGGCGCGCAGCGCGGCGGTGGTCGCAGTCAGCGCGGGCGTGGGGGCGGTCTCGAAGAAGTTCGCGCCGCCGTAGCCAACCAGGTCGGCGATGCGGGCGGTCTCGGCCGCGTCGCACGGGTCGCTGGAGCCGTTGCAGGCTAGCCCGAGGGTCGCCCCAGGCCGAACGGCCACGACCTTGCCTGCCGAGCCCGACATGTTGATGGTCCCGGTTGCGTCGGGGGTCGGCGGGGCCGCTCCGTTGGCGCCGCCCGCCAACTGCACCAGGTAATGGGCACCCGCCGGCAGAGTTGCGGAGAGCGCGGCCGGGCTGTTGGCAGCGAAGGTTCCGGTACCAGTGGCGCTGGCGTACTGGACCGACCAGCCGGTGAGGTCGACCGCAGTCGTACCGCGGTTGTAGAGCTCTACGAAGTCGTTCGTGAGGGTGGCACCGGTGTTGCCGCCGGCGCCGTACACCTGACTGATCACGATGTCCGGGCTGACGGCCCCCGCCGACTGCGGAACCCCCAAGACCAGCAACGATGCCGCGACCGCCATGGTCGCTGCCTGCGAGATCAACCGGAGGTTCATGTACGTACGCCCACCCATCAGCCAGACGCGCAGAAATGGGCGCGTACGCGCCGGAAGACTAGCGAGGACCTAGGTGAAGGGAAACAACCTCCGCCGGGCTCGGGTCCTCGGCTCCTGAGTGCTTCGATCTACCCATGGAGCCGGTAACCGGAACCCTCGGCGGAATCCTGGCGGCCTTTGGCCTCTCCGGCGCCGCTGGTCTGAACGCGTGGCTGCCGCTGCTGGCGATCGGGATCGGAGACCGGGCGGGCTGGGTGGCCCTTGACTCGCCGTACGACATCCTGTCGAGCATCCCGGGCATGCTCGTCGTTGGCTTGCTCCTGGTGCTGGATCTGATCGGCGACAAGATCCCGGCATTGGACAGCGTGTTGCATGCGCTCGGTTTGTTCATCGCCCCGGCCTCAGGGGCAGTCCTGTTCGCCGCTCAGACCGATCTGACCACCGACCTGAACCCGGCGGTTGCAGCAGTGCTCGGTGCGATCACCGCGGGGAGCCTGCAAGCCGGACGCGCAGCCGTACGGCCGTTCGTGACCGCATCGACCGCCGGCATCGGCAATCCGGCGGTGTCCGCCGCCGAGGACGGCACCTCGCTCGTGATAACCGGACTTGCGTTCGCGGTGCCGATCCTGGCGTTCCTGCTGGTCGTGGCCGTCCTCGGCCTGGTCATCTGGCTGGTGCTACGTGCCCGGCGCTGGATGCGCGTCCGGAGATCGGCGCGACCCGGCGGGTAGCTGAGGACCGTTGCTGCGCCCGAAAGTCACGCAGTCGGACGTACGACCAGATCCCTTCAACGCGGCCAACGTCACGACCACCGTGCAGTTGGGGTTGAACCGCAGCCGCGCCCAGTAGTCGTTCGTGGCAGGCCGCCGTTGTCAGTGACCACAAAGGTCACGTTGTCGGCCCGTCATGCGGCTGGGCGCCGGAGAGCCGTCGTTCGGCCGTTCCGTCGTCCGTAACGACTGACGCCGCCGGGTACCGTCCTGTCACGTCCGGTGGGACCCGGCGGTCGGACCCTCGGCCAGCGTGAGCCGCAACTCGCTGGTGTAGCGGCGGCCCTGTGCGTCGGCTAGCCAGAGCTGGTCCGGGCCGGGCAACATCTCGGTAAACGTCACCGACGTGTCGGGTACCGCGTCGCGCAGGCTGGCGGCGGCGAGGCGGACCAGCAGCGGGCTGTGCAGGTCGAGGTACACCGGCTTCGTGCCGGACCGGGCCCGCCAGAAGGTGCGTCGCGGTAGGCCGTGCCGGTCGGCGACGGCGGTGACCCGGCCGATCGGGTCGGGGTCGGGACGGTTCCGGGGCACGGCGAAGTCCTCGGCGGGCACGCGCCAGGTCTCGCGCGCGACCACGAGCCGGTCGACGGTCACCCGCGGCGTGTGCGGCCACCGCGGCACGACACCGAACGCGCGGTTCAGCAGCGACAGCATCTCGCCGACCACGACGAGCGCGGCGCGCGCGCTGCCGTCGGGCAGCGTGACGACGAGCCCGTCCGCGCCATCCACAACATGCATTGCGCTCATCTCGAGACGGCACCCGTCCGGCACCTCGCGTTCGCCGGCCGCAGGCCCGAAGGACAGATACCGGTAGCGATCGGAGAAGGACTCCGGCACCGGGTAGCTGCGCGCGGTCACCCGGGCCATCCCGCGCCGGTACAGCGGCACGTAGCGCTCGAGGCCGTCGTCCAGCGCCGCCTCGGACGGTGCGCGGATCGCGTGCGGGGCCGGCTCGATCCAGTTATGCGTCGCGCTGTCGACGGTCACCGCGCCGGTGTGCACCTCGCCGAGGACGAACTCGTACTCACCGCGGGCGATCGCGTCGATGTCCCGCGCAGCGATCATGACGTCCGGGCTCTGGTGCCGCCCGGCGTACCACGCCGGGGCCGGAGCGGCGAAGGCCTCCGCGACCGGGCCGGCGAGGTCGGCGGCACTGAAGCGCATGCTCGCGACGGTCGGGTCGAGGAGGAGGATCTGCTCCCACCTCCGCCGGGCCTCAACGTCGAGGTCACCCGCGGTCGCGGGGTCACCGACGAAGGTCAGCAGCCGCCACGCGAGCGTATCGAGCGGCACGGCAGGCCCGTACAGCAACGCCAGCTCCGCGTGCGTGCCGCGCAGGTGTTCGAGGGCGAGCTCGCCGATCCCCCACGAGAACCACCGTGCGG
>JALZIL010000214.1 GCA_030860305.1 Actinomycetota bacterium | reverse complement strand
GCCACGTCCTCCTCGGTCTCGCCGTCGACGTCGACCGCTGCATTGAGTTCGGTGATCACCTCACTGGTGATCGCCTCGGAGATCGGCGCCATGATCTCTTCGATGGCCGGGAACTCGTCGAGGGTCTCCTGCCGCAAGGTGAGCGCGGCGTTGTACTTGACGAAGAACTCCTCGTCATCCTCGAGCACGACCAGCTCGTTGGAAATGATGCGGCCGTCGGTCGAGAACACCTCACCGAAGTTGCAGGTGTCGCCGACTTGGGTGTAGACCAGCCCGAGATCGAGTTCGACGACCTCGCTGAACTCGAAGCCGTACGCTGCCTCGAGGCCCGGCAGGCCGTCATCGCGGTTGATGAATTCGCTCGCCGCGCAAACGGTTCCGTCGTCCGCGTTCTCCTGGATGTAGGCCGCAGCGTCGCTCATCGTCGCGAGACTGTTCTCCTCGGCGAAGTCGGACGTGACCGCGATCCGGTAGGTGTCCTCCATGGGTGCCTGCGGCAACCAGGCGATGTCGTTCTCGGCGTCGGCTTCGGCGACCGCCGCGAACAAATCCTCTGGTACGTCGGTGGTGTCGTTACCGAGGATGTTCACCCAGCCGGTGCCCGTGTACTCCCAGTACATGTCGATCTCGCCGGCCTCGAGCGCCTCCCGTACGGTGGCACTGCCCGACAACGAGGAGTCGTCGATGGTCGCGCCGGCGTTCTCGAGCGCCTGAGCGGTGATCTGCGCGAGCACCTTGGACTCGGTGAACTCCTTTGCCCCGACGGTCAGTTCGGCACCCTCGAGACTGGCCGCATCGCCGCCTCCACCGCTGTCCCCACCTCCGCTGGGGGTCTCGTCGCCACCGCACCCGCTGACCAACAGGGCCAGCGCGGCGCCCGTCGCGGCCGCAGTCCGCATCTTTCTTGTGATCGCCATGTGCCTGGTCCTACTTTCTGTTGGTGGTACGTCAGCGAACTCTTGCTAGAGGCCTTTTGGCCTCAGTACGTCTTCGGCGATGCCGGCGAGATAGTCGATCAGGAGGGCGAGTACGGCGGTCAGCACGGCACCGGTGAGTTGGATGGTGAGCCGATTGGTGGACAGGCCGGCGATGATGATCCGACCGAGCCCGCCGGCATTGATGTAGGCGGCCAGGGTTGCCGTACCCACGTTGATGACCAGCGCGGTACGGACTCCGGCCAGGATGATCGGGACGGCAAGCGGGAGTTCGATCCGGCGGAGCACCCCGAACTTGGAGATTCCCATCCCGCGGCCGGCCTCGAGAATGTTCTCGTCCACCTGTTGCAGCCCGACAATCGTGTTGCGCAGCACCGGGAGCACTGCATAAGCGACCAGACCGATGATTGCCGCGGTCACTCCGATGTCGACGCCGAGGAAACCCAAGACACCGAGCGCCAGCAAAGCCAAGATGCCGATCGTCGGCACTGCTTGGCCGATGTTGGCAAGGGTCAGGAGGATGCCGCGAAAGGATCGGGTGAACGGCCGAGTCATCAAGATCCCCAACGGGATTGCTATGAGGATCACCAGGACCGTCGAAATCAAGGTCAGCCGAAGGTGTTCCAGCAGCGCCACGCCGATGTTGCTGGCGTTCAGTGAGCGCGCCTCGATGGTGTCCAGTTCCTGGGAGGAGACGTATAGATACAGCCCTACGCACACCAACGCCAGGAAGATCGGCATGAACAGGTAGCTGCCGACGCTCCGGCGCTCCCGGCGTACCGGCGCCATGGCCGCCTGGGGAGCCGTACCCAGGTCTGGTGCCTGCTCGACCGCGCTGCTCATCGCTATCTACCGACCTGCGCTGCCCCGTTGGCGTCGTGGACGTCCTCGGCGTCGAGCCCGACCCGAGCCCGCGCCCGCGCGTCGGTACGCATGGTGCGGATTGCCTCGGTGATGCTGTCGATGTCCACGATGCCCTGGTATTCCCCGCTCGCGTCCACCACGATCGCCACGCTGTAGTTGGCGGTGATCAGTTCGTTGAGGGCGTCGTTGAGAGTCGCCTGCGGTTCGACCATCGCCTCGGGCGGCAGCCCGATCTCGTCCAGTGGACGGTCGGTGCCGCGCTGCAGGTCCGGGGCACTGACCCAGCGCCGAGGGCGGCGCTGCTCGTCGAGTACGAGGGCGAAGCCCTTGTCCGAGGCTCGCAGTACGTCGACCACCCGGGCATGGTCGTCACCGATCTGCACGGTCGGCCACTCGGTCAGGTTCATGTCGCGAACCCGGCTGAGGTTGAGCCGCTTGAGCGAGGCGCCGCGGCCGATGAAGTCGGCGACGAAGTCGTTGGCCGGTGCGGTGAGGATCTGTTCGGGGGTGTCGTACTGCGCGATCCGCGAGCCCTCCTGCAGGATCGCGATCCGGTCGCCCATCTTGATCGCCTCGTCGATGTCATGGGTGACGAACACGATGGTCTTGCGGACCTCGGCCTGCAGGCGGAGGAATTCGTTCTGCAGCCGGTCCCGGGTGATCGGGTCGATCGCGCCGAACGGCTCGTCCATCAGCATGACGGCTGGGTCCCCGCTCAACGCCCGGGCCACCCCGACCCGCTGGCGCTGACCACCGGAGAGCTGCTTGGGGTAACGGTTGCGGTAGGTCTCCGGCGCCATGCTCACCGTTTGGAGCAGTTCGTCGATCCGGGCGTCGATCTTCTTCTTGTCCCAGCCCAGCAGTTTGGGCACGGTCGCGATGTTCTCCGCGATCGTCATGTGCGGGAAGAGGCCGATCTGCTGGATGACGTAGCCGATCTTGCGGCGCAGTTGGTCGGGATCAGCCTTGGTGACGTCCTCGCCGTCCAGGATTATCCGGCCCGAAGTCGGCTCGATGATCCGGTTGATCATCTTCATCGTGGTGGTCTTTCCGCACCCGGAGGGGCCGACCAGAATGACGATCTCGCCCTCAGGAATCTCCAGGGTCAGGTCGTCGACGGCCGGCTTGGGCTCCTTCGGGTACTGCTTGCCCAGGTTCTCCAGCTTGATCGCGACCTTGCCGGAGGCGACTGCGCCTCCGGAGGGGCTTTCAGATGGAGTGCGTATGAGCGACGTGTCGGTCATCGAATCCCTCGCGAGGTGGTCAGTTTGCCCAGCACGGCCAGCAGCACATCGAAGAGGATCGCGATGACGATGACTCCCAACATGCCGCTGAGCACCAGGTTGATGGCCGCCGGAGATCCCACCCGGGCTAGGCCGTCGAAAATGAAGGTTCCGTAACCCGGACCATCGACGATCGCGCC
>JALZIL010000181.1 GCA_030860305.1 Actinomycetota bacterium | reverse complement strand
GGACGAGCTTGGCGACATGATCCGGGACGTCACCGACGGACGCGGGCCCGATTCGGTCATCGATGCCGTGGGCATGGAGGCGCATGGCTCGCCGGCGGCCGGATTCGCCCAGAAGATGACCAAGTTGCTGCCCGATTCCGTCGCGGCGAAGCTGATGGAGAACGCCGGGGTCGACCGGCTCGCCGCTGTCTACTCCGCGATCGACATCGTTCGCCGCGGTGGCACGATCTCGCTGTGCGGGGTCTACGGCGGCATGACCGATCCGTTGCCGCTGCTGACGATGTTCGACAAGCAGCTCACGCTGCGCATGGGCCAGTGCAACGTCAAGCGCTGGGTGGACGACATCATGCCGCTGCTCTCCGGCGACGGCGACCCCCTCGGAGTCGATACCTTCGCCACCCATCGAGTGCCGCTCAGTGAAGCACCGGCGGCCTACGAGATGTTCCAGAAGAAGGAAGATGGTGCGGTGAAGGTGGTCTTCACCCCTTGAGGATGTCGGGGCTACCCCGCGGTCGTGCGGCCGCGGGGATAGGCTCCCGACGTGATCACTGCGATCGTCATGATCAGTGCCAGTACCGATTCGATCGGCGAGGTCGCCGAGCAGATCGCGGACATCGACGGGGTCAGTGAGGTCTACTCCGTGGCCGGGCACGTCGATCTGATCGCCGTCGTACGGGTACGCCACTTCGACGACATCGCCTCGGTGATTGCCGGGCAGATCAACAAGGTGCCGGGGGTCATCGACACCGAGACGCATATCGCCTTTCGGGCCTACTCCCGGCATGACCTCGATGCGGCGTTCGCGATCGGCTTCGAAGCGGAGGCCTGAACCGGCCAGCAGACCTCGGCGGTCAGGCGGTTTTGGCGGCTTGGCTGACCTGGACCCAGCGTTCCAGAGTCAGCTGCGCCGAGCCGTCGTCGATCGCCGCACCGGCACGTTCGATCGCCCGGCCGAAGCGGGCGTTGCGCGATTCGTCTCCCGACGGCGGTGCCGAGGACAGTCCACCCTCGGCCACGATCGCCGCTCCTGCGTTCAGAACCACTGCATCACGCACCGGCCCCAGATCACCGGCGACCAGCCGTCGGACCACGTTGGCATTCGTCTCGGCGTCAGCACCGCGTAGCTCCTCGGCACTGGCCCGGGCAATACCGAACACCGTGGGGTCCAAGGTGTCCGCCACGACCTCGCCGTCCGCGGCCAACCACACCGACGAGGTCGTCGTCGTTGTCAGCTCGTCCAGTCCATCGTCGCCCCGGAAGACGATGGCCCGGACGTTGCGCCTGGCCAGCACACCCGCGAGCAACGGGGCCATGCGGGCGTCGGCGCAACCCACGGCCGCGGCAACCGGTCGGCCTGGATTGGTCAGTGGCCCAAGGAAGTTGAAGACCGTGGCCACACCCAGTTCACGACGTGCCATGGCGGCGTGCCGCATCCCTGGATGGAAGACCGGTGCGAAGAAGAAGCCGATTCCGGCCTCGGCGATGCACCGTTCGACCCCGGCCGCGGGCAGATCGATCGCCACCCCGAGCGCCTCCAGGACGTCGGCTGACCCGCATGCCGAGGAAGCGGCGCGGTTCCCGTGCTTGCCCACCCGGATTCCGCAAGCCGCAACGATCAATGCTGACATCGTCGAGATGTTCACCGTGTGGGCACGGTCACCACCGGTCCCGACCACGTCCACCAGCGGCCCGGGCGTTCGTACCGGGGTGGCATTGGCCAACATCACGTCGACCAGGGCGTCGATCTCACCAACCGTCTCGCCCTTGGCCCGCAACGCTACTGCGAAGCCGGCGACCTGAGCGGCGCTGGCTTCGCCGGCCATGATCTCGCCCATGGCCCAGCCCACGGTCGTACGAGACAGATCCTGCCCGGCCAGCAACGTGGTGAGCAGGCCCGGCCAGGTGGGCGTCGGCATCGTCAGGACGGCGGTTCGGCGAGCTCAGCCGCGAACAACCGGAACGCCATGCTGGCGCTCCCGGAGCAAGTCGGCCACAGTCGCCGCTGCCTGCAGCGCGTCGAGTGGGAAGGACAACGTTGCGTCGGCTAACGACCAGTGTGCCAGCCAGCGGTCAGCCTGCCGGGCAATGAGGACACAGACCGGCGGGCAATCCCGGATCTCGAACTTCAGTTGGCGGGCGATGCCCATGCCACCTGTCGGTTGGGACTCACCATCGAGCAGAAGCAGGTCCACCGAGCCGGCATCGACATAGCTCAGAACCACATCGATCGTCTCGCAGTCGATCCATTCGATCCGGCCGACATCACGGGCCGGGCGACGACCGACCGCCGTGCGCACCGCGTCCCGGATGGCCGGACGCTGGGAGAACAGCAGTACCCGAACCGAGGGCAGGGCGCCCGAGCCAGTCGAAGTGGTCGAAACGGTCACCGTGTCATGCCGCGCTCCGCGCGGACGCGCCCTTCGGGCCCTACGTTCGCTGCGCTCCTGCACTCCGCCTCGTGCGCTTCGCGCACCGGCCGGTCCGCTCCTCCCTCGCTGGCGCTCGGTCGATGCTCCCGACCTCTCGGCGCAGCTCGTTCCTCGCTGCGATGTTCGCTCACGGGCACATCCTAACGAGGTGGCCCGCCGGCATCCGTGGCCTGCTGCGCGGCTCGTCGGCTGGCCCGTTGCTCGAGGCGGTCCAGCCGGCGGTCCTCCCGTACGGCCTCACGATCAGATGCCCGCTTCCACTGCACGACCGCGGCGCCCAACATCAACAGGCCGATCAGATCGCCGGAGGCCCAGAGCAGTCCGCCGCCGACCCGCTGATCCAGCAGCGGGTCGATCCAGGGCAGGCCAAGGGAGTTGTAGTGGTCGGCCGCAATAACCGTCCGCTCGGACATGATCGTGAGCCCCAGGATCACGTGGATCGGCAGGGTGGTCACCAGCAGCAGGACTCGCATCGGGTGCGGCACCCGGCCCGGCACCGGGTCCACGCCGATCAGTGGCCAGAAGAAGATCGCCCCGACGAGGATGAAGTGCGCGTGCAGCAACTCGTGCAGCAACTCGTTGTCCAGGGTTGCCGCGTACCAACCGGTGAAGTACAGCGCGAAGGGGCTCGCGACGAACAACAGCCAGCCCACCGCGGGAAGGGTCACGATCTTGGCAAGCCGACTGTGCAGGACCGCCATCAGGACCGAGCGTCCGCCCGGTGGCAGTGCACGCAACGCCAGGGTGATCGGTGCGCCCAACGCCAGGAAGATCGGTGCGACCATTGCCAGCAACATGTGCTGGACCATGTGCGCCGAGAACAGGACGGTGTCGTAGGCCGCCAGGCCGGAGACTGTGGCGATGGCCACCGTCCCGAGTCCGCCGACGTACCAGGCCATCTGACGTCCGCGGGACCAGCTGACGCCACGCTCGGCGAGGCGGCGCACCGCCCAGAAGTACAGTCCCGCCGCGAGCAGCAGCACCGCGGTGATGAGCGGGTCCAGCCGCGCCTCGGTCAGCAACCGGAGCGGCTCGAACGGCGGGATTTCGGACACATCCCGAGGCTAGGCTCCCTGACCCGCAGGAGCGTGGCCGCCTGCACCGGCAATGTGTTGCACGGCACGCGCTACCCCGAGGTCAATATCCGGGTGGAGATGGACATAATGACCGGGTGACGACCGCAACCGGCACGTTCGACAGCAGCCGGATCCATTCGCTGACCCGGCCAAATACGGTCAGCGTCGGCACGATCATCTGGCTCTCGAGTGAGCTGATGTTCTTCGCGGGTCTGTTCGCCATGTACTTCACCGCCCGTGCGGTACAGGGCTCGCCATGGCCGCCCGAACCGACCGAGCTCAATATCCCTTACGCGTTGGCCTTCACGATCATCCTGGTTGCCTCCTCGGTGACCTGCCAACTCGGCGTCTTCGCGGCAGAGAAAGGTGATGTCTTCGGCTTGCGCCGCTGGTTCACCCTCACCTTTGTGATGGGGCTGGTCTTCGTCCTGGGTCAGATGAACGAGTACCGCGCACTGGTCAGTGAGGGGACGACGATCGCGTCGTCGACCTACGGGTCGGTGTTTTATCTGACCACCGGCTTTCACGCGCTGCACGTCATCGGTGGGCTGGTGGCCTTCGTCTTCATGCTGCTCCGTTCGACGATGGGCCGCTTCACACCGGCGCAGGCCACCGCCGCCATTGTCGTGTCCTACTACTGGCACTTCGTCGACGTCGTGTGGATCGGGCTGTTCGCCGCGATCTACCTGGTCAGATAGGTAGCGCGGTGACGCT
>JALZIL010000083.1 GCA_030860305.1 Actinomycetota bacterium | reverse complement strand
GCGAGCGCTCGCCCGACCCGGTCGGCTGCACACAGCGTGTGGAACGGTTGTCCACAGGCTGTGGTAATTCGTGCTCTACATTTTGATCCCGGGATTGCGCGCGCATTTGACTTACACTGGTGTCATGTCTCGTGCCGGGTTTGATGGAGACCATCAAGCCACGGAGGATCAAGCATGCCAGCACTGCGGAAGTACCCCGAGGAGCTTCGGGAGCGGGCGATCCGGCTGACGCTGGACGCTCGGAAGGACCCGGCGAGCCGCCCGGGTGCGTGCGCCCGGATCGGTGAGCAGCTGGGGATCAACGCCGAGACGTTGCGGGGTTGGGTCACTCAGGCCGAGGTCGATGCGGGGGCTCGGCCTGGGACGTCCAGCAGCGAGGCCGAGAGGATCGCTCAGTTGGAGCGGGACAACCGCGAGCTGCGTCGGGCGAATGCCATTCTGCGCTCGGCGTCGGCTTTCTTCGCAGCGGAGCTGTGCGCCACGAGGCGCCGTGTGTATCGAGAGGTGGTGAGAGACCACTTCCGTCGGGCCGTCGCAGCGGCCTGATCGAAGCTGGGGGCAGCCTGATCCGGGGATCGCCGGTGAGGGTGGCAAGCGGCCCCGACGAAGGTGGGGCGTGCTGGCACTGCCAGACGGTGCGGGCCTGCCGAGCAAGGTCAGAAGGTGCAGCGTAAGCGAACCAGTGTTTGACGCTCCGTAAGCGCGAAGCCGGCTCCAACCTGGTGGATGTGGGCCGGTGTGCAGCGCACCGGGTTTTCGGCCGGGAGGTCGGGGGTCTGGACTCCGAAGCCGTTTAGTTCCGGCGGTGGGGAGGCCACGGTGAAGGTCTGCGGCGTAGCCGTGGCGATGCTGCCGGGGTAGAGCTGGGCGCCTCCCTGACCGATCGATCGCATGGTGAACGTGGGAACCACCCGCGGTCGCCCTTCCCGCCGGGCAGCCAGTCCGGCGGCGGGCAGGTCCGTTGCCGACTGTTGGCCGTGGGGTGGGGCGGAGGCCTCGTAGTAGTCGCGGGCGTGACGACCCGCCACGGGGGCCGGGAGAACCGGCCGCAGGGCGAAGGGGGCCAGCAAGTCTGCAGTGTCGGATGCTGGAATGTCAGGAGGGTTGTCGCCGGTGAATACCGACGAACTTGAGCACGCCCTGTTCGGGGCGGAGCAACGGGTACTGAAGATCCAGACCAAACTGCACCGTTGGGCTCGTGATGATCCTCATCGCCGGTTCGACGACGTGTTCAATCTCGTGGCCGATCCTGACTTCCTGCTGGTGGGTTGGGATCGGGTGCGGGGCAACAAGGGTGCCCGCACCGCTGGGGTGGACGGGCGAACGGCCCGTTCCGTCGCGGCGGAGCAAGGCGTCGAGGAGTTCCTCGACGAGCTGCGATCCCAACTTCGGGACCGCAGTTTCCGTCCGTTGCCGGTGCGTGAGCGGATGATCCCGAAGGCCGGTGGCAAGTTGCGCCGGTTGGGGATCCCGACCGTGGCCGACCGGGTGGTCCAGGCGTCCTTGAAGTTGGTGTTGGAGCCGATCTTCGAGACGGATTTCCTCCCGTGCTCCTACGGGTTCCGTCCGAAGCGTCGGGCTCATGATGCGGTCGCTGAGGTGCACTACCTGGCGTCGAGTCCACGCAAGTACGAGTGGATCGTCGAGGGAGACATCAAGGCGTGCTTCGACGAGATTTCGCACCCTGCCCTTCTGGGTCTGGTGCGGGTTCGGATCGGGGACAACCGTGTCCTGGCCCTGGTGAAGGCGTTCCTCAAGGCAGGCATCCTCGGTGAGGACCGGCTGCTGCGAGAGACCACCACCGGCACCCCGCAGGGTGGGATCTTGTCACCGCTGCTGTCCAACGTGGCGCTGTCGGTCCTGGACGAGCACATCGCCCAGGCCCCCGGTGGCCCACGCACGGGCACGGTGGAGCGGGCCAAGCGGCGCCGCCACGGTCTGCCGAACTACCGCCTGGTGCGGTATGCCGACGACTGGTGCCTGATGATCAAAGGCACGAAGGCGGACGCCGAGGTCCTGCGCGAACAGATCGCCGAGGTCTTGTCCACGGTGGGCTTGCGCCTGTCGCCGGAGAAGACCTTGATCACTCACATCGAGGACGGGTTGGACTTCCTGGGGTGGCACCTCCAGCGCCACCGCAAGCAGGGAACCGCCCAGCACTACGTCTACACCTACCCTGCGAAGAAGGCCGTCGCGGCCGTGCGGTGCAAGGTGAAGATGCTGTGCCGTGACACGTCGGTGAACCAGCCGCTCGATGACCTGCTGGATCGGCTCAACTCGATGCTGCGGGGATGGTGCGGCTACTTCCGGTCCGGGGTGTCGTCGGCGACCTTCGCCTACCTGAGCCACTACACGTGGCAGACGGTGTGGCGCTGGTTGCGGCGTAAACACCGCCGATCGACCTGGAAGGAGCTCCGCCGCCGCTACTGCGACGGCGGATGGTGGCCACACGGCCAAGACCGGGTGCTGTTCGACCCGGCGACGGTGAGCACGACCCGCTACCGCTACCGCGGCACGGTCATCCCCTCACCCTGGCCCGTCACCAATGAGGAACCTCAGATCGTCGCCGTCACGGGACTTGTGGAGAGCCCGGTGCATTGAAAGGTGCACGCCGGGTTCGGGAAGCGGCTCCGGGGAAACGGGCCAGCCGAGAGGCTGGCACCGCGCCCCGGGCCGACTTCACCGACCGCCCCTCCCGCTGATCATCGACTACATCGAGG
>JALZIL010000082.1 GCA_030860305.1 Actinomycetota bacterium | reverse complement strand
CGCCTGGGGCGCGGGTGGTGGCCATATCGCCAACGACTACTGGGATCGTGGCTTCGTCAACCTTGGTGCGAAGCTGTTCGATCATCGGACCAGAGAGCTCGATGCCGGTGACGGGAACGCCCTGCTCAGCCAATGGGACGGCTACCCGACCGGTTCCGATCGCAAACTCGAGCGCTCTGCCGCCACCCGCAAGTTGAACGAGGCGGTCGACCGTCGGCCCCAGCACCTCGGAGGCGAACATTCCCGTGCCGGGGGTGTCATAGCGACGGGCAGCATCGAGGTCCCAGATCTCCTCCTGTCGCATTGCACTAACCATGGCAGAACAGGCGCTCGAGCGTCCAACAGTTTGGGAGCGGTAGCGTGGTGCAACGCACGGATCGGCTGCCTTTCCAGCGGTGCCTACGCCGTCGCACGTGAGGACGGTCAATGGCACTGTGGCGAGGTCGCTTGATCAGCCGGCGTTGATCGACATGGATAGGCTCGGCGACGGGACCGGCCAGGAGCGGTTTCCGGGTGATGCTGGTAGCCGTCGACGAGCTAGTGCTTGAGCACTTGGTGCGGGCCGCAACTACGGACGCCGCTCCCGATGACGTCACTCCACCGCTGACGGACGGCACCGACTGGACGGCCACAAGGGTCAAATGGCTCCAAGACTTCCACCGTGACCGCCGTGACGGCTTGGCCGGACCAGCCGGCGAGGCCACCTGGGGTGTGGTCGCAGCCGAGCAGGTCGTCGGCTCCGTACGTCTGAAGCGCACGGACGAGCAGGGTGGTGGAGGCCGGCGCTTGGCTGACGCCGATGTTCCGACCCTTGCAGTGGGCCGCGCGCGTGCCGGGGTTGCTGACCGTGACACTGCAGGCTCTTCGCTTCCGGCGGTTGCGCAATCTGCCGATCGCTTTGGGATGGCTGACCAAGAGGCCCGTCGACGACAGAGTCGCGCAGGGCTGGGTACGTCCTGTCCTGTCCGATAGGAGGGTCCGCCGGGATACCGGCAAGGTGCTGCGCGGCATCTCGTCCCGACACACCATGACAGCCGCGCAGAAGCTGGCCCGCTTCGACCGCCCGACCCTGATCGCCTGGGCGCCTGAGGACCGATTCTTTCCTCTCGTGCATGCGCGCCGATTGGCTGATCTCATCCCCACCGCGCGGCTCGAACTCATCGAGGACTCCTACACCTTCGTACCCGAGGACCAGCCTGCCGTGCTCGCGGGCCTGATCGCCGACTTCGTGGGCTAGCCGGAGGGATGTCCTGCTCAGGCGAGTTCAGCGCGGTGCTGCGCGGGCGAGGCCGTGGTCGTCCATCGTCACATCGACTTGGTGAATCACCCAATGACCGCCAGGCAGCCAGCGATAGATATCGGTGCCCGCCACCGTGCCGGCAGCGTCCCCGTTCTCGTTCAGGATTGTGCCTGACGTGCACCAGTGCCGTTGATCGGCTGAATCGGCTCGAGATGCTCGACCATGTCGCCCTCCTTTGCATTGGGTCAGACGTAGACCGGCCGCCAGACGAGACTCATCGCTGATCGAGCCCCAAGCTGGCCGAAGTCCGTAAGCCGAACCGCATCCGGCGGCCACGAGCGCTGCCACCGGATGCCGGTGTCGATCACCGCAAGCGGATCCGTAATCGGCGCCTCGGAAGCCACACGCTCGCACCTGCAGCCACTAGGAACGGTCCCCAGCGTCGTGTCCTGGGAAGGCTTCCGCAGGTAGGGTCGAGCCAGCATCGGCGGTCAACGCCGACGACCTGAGGGGGGTGAGTCCCATTCTTACTGTCCGAACGACTGGAAAGGCAGTTCCATGGCACTTACCCCGACGACCACCTTTGCCACCGCTGACGACGGCTTACGTCTCGCCGCCCACCTGACCGGTGCAGGCTCGCCACTCCTGTGCTTACCCGGTGGCCCTCTGCTGGATACCCGCTACTTAGGCGACCTGGGCGGACTTTCGTCGCATCGCCGTCTCGTGCTCCTCGATCCTCGCGGGAGCGGTGCCTCTGACCACATCGACGATGCGGCCGCGTACCGCTGCGACCGCATGGTCGCAGACGTCGAGGCGCAGCGCCGCCACTTGGGTCTCGATACGATTGATCTGCTCGCCCACTCGGCCGGCGCCAATCTGGCTTACCGATACGCCGAAAGCTTTCCGGGCCGGGTCGGACGACTCGTGCTGGTGACGCCCAGCGTGTCCGCGCTGGGCATCGCCGTCCCGGACGCAGCGCGACGCGAAATCGCGCAGCTGCGCAAGAACGAGTCCTGGTACCCGGAGGCCGCGGCGGCGTTGGCGTCGATCCAGGACGGTGCCGCGACCGAGGCGGATTGGTCCGCCATCGCGCCATTCAGTTACGGTCGGTGGGACGAGGCCGTGCAGGCCTACGACGCCGCGGTGGAGGCGCGCCGCAAGCCCGACGCCGCTGCCGCGTTCGTGGCCGACGGCGCCTTCGACCCCCCGGCCACTCGCGCCGCGCTGGCCGCTCTGGACGTACCTGTCCTGGTGCTGGCGGGCGGTTGGGATGTGGGCAACCCACCGCGAGTCATGGTCCAGGTGGCTGACCTCTTCTTCCGTGGGCGGCTCGTCGTCCAGCCCGAAGCGGGACACTTTCCTTGGGTAGACCACCCAGCCCGGTTCCGCGAGTTGGTCGCCACCTTCTTGGCCGAGTGACCCAGTTTCACCGGCCAACGAGTGGCCCAGGGACGCATGCCCGTGGGTTGCCGTATGGGATCGGCCACCGGGTTCGAAGGCTTCGCGTGGGGCGTGCCTGGTCGCGCGTGCGCAAACCTAGGGTGTGGGGCGGATGCAAGTGATCGAAGCTCTAGCCATGATCCTCCCGAAGGTCCGGGACTCTCGCTTCGTGACGATCCGCCGCGGTGGGTCCCTCACCGATCCGGATCACCATCTCCTCGCTCTTTGGGCGGCGTAGTGCGCGGAGCACGTCCTTGACATTTTCGAGTCGGCTCAGCCGAAGGACCCGCGACCGCGTCAGGCGATCGAGCATGCCGCGCCTGGGTGCGCGGGGAGGTCACGATGATGCAGGCTCGCGCGGCCGGCGGCCATGCAATGGGCGCGGCCAGAGACCTGCGTGGAGCGCGGCCATGTCAGCCGGCGTGCGAGGAGCGGCCAGGTGCTCACGGTCACCGTTCAACGCGGCCTGCAGCAGGGGCCAAGCAGACGTAGCTGCCATCATCACGATTGCTCCCCATCACTTGCGTTCACGAACGCCTGCTCGCAACCGATATCAAGGAATGCCTGGCACTACCTAGCACGGCCCTCCGACTGCCCGCTCAAATGCAACCGTCGTCCCGCTGATCGGATCGGCTCGTGCGATGGCTATCCGGCGCTGTGGTGTCAGCCTGGACGGATGGCGCCGTCGATGCTGCGCAGGGCCAACGCCAAGGCGTCGTGGCGGGATTTCGCGTTGTCTCGCCCGTGGGCGTCGGCGGCGGAGAGCAACGACCACAGGAGCCTTTGCAGCCACTCGGGGGTGAGGTCGGGCTCGATGCTGCCGTCAGCTTGGCCGCGCTGAATCAAGGCGATCAGCGCGGAGTCGGCGTCGGTGCACTCCTGCCACTCGGGTCGCTTCGACAGCTGCCCGCTGAGGACGAGGGTGAGCAGGTCGCCGAGGTCGAACAGTTCCCGGCACACCCGCAGCAGCGCCGCGCGACCGCTGCCCTCGCCCGGGCGGGCTCGTCGCACGGCTGCGTCGATGCGCGCCAGCACGTCGGCAGAGACGGCGTCGAGCAGATCGGAGCGCTCTGGGAAGTAGCGGTGCACGGTCGTACGCCCCACCTGCGCGGCCTCGGCGACCTCGGCCAGGGACGCCGCAGGGTTGCGGCTGAGCACGCTGATCGCAGCATCGAGGATCGCCCGGCGTGTGCGCGCCCTAGCGCCGCGCGTCTGCTCCGCGGCGTCCGCCAGCGTCACGTCACCCTCGTCTCCGTACCAATAGGGCATGCTACACGCGCTGCCCAGACCGGGACATGTCTTGCCATTATGGAACAAGAATGTTCCACTGTAACCGCGCCTCCTCCAGGTCGTTGATCGCATCCGGGGGCGCTCATGCCGGTCCGCTAGCGCCGCAGTCGCCGCGGACCTTCGATCGCCGAGGAGGATCGCCGTGGCTGCACGATCGGGTGACACCCCGCAGGTGCGAACGATGCGGATGCGCAGGATCGACCACATCGGTGACATGCTCTTCCGCGGTCTCGCGCGGTTGGGGATCGGCCCGGCCTGGTCGCTGACCACCCGCGGTCGCCGGACGGGCCGCCTTCGCACCGTCCCGGTGATCCCGGTCCACAGCGGCGGAGGGCAGTGGCTTGTATCGCCGTACGGGAAGGTGGGCTGGGTGCTCAACGCCCGCGCCGCGGGCCAGGTGCAGCTGAGCCGGGGCCGCACCACCAAGATCTGCCGGGTGCGGGAGGTGGCGCCGGCGGAGGCCGGGCCCGTCCTGAAGCGGTACCTGCGGATCGCCAGCGCCACGAGGCCGTACTTCACCGCCTCCGTGGACGCGCCCGTCGGTGCCTTTGTCGCCGAAGCCCACCGGCACCCGGTCTTCGCCCTGACGCCGATCCAGCAGAGGACACGACAGGTGAGCACGGGAGGGGGCTGCTGATGGGCTGGTACGGCGAGCACTTCCTACCCCAGCTGCGCAACGCCGCGATGGACACCGACCGCACCCGCCGAATCTGAGTCCGGGTGACCGCCGGCCCGGCCGGGCAGGTCCTCGAGCTCGGATCCACAGCGGCCACAACATGCCCCTGCCGGCGCGGGTGCCCCGCCTGCTCGCCGTCGAGCCGTCCCGGTCCAGCATCCGCCACGCGGACGCGCGGATCGCCGCCTCGATGATCCCAGTCGAGGTCATCGGCGCCGACGGACAGCGGCTCCCACTGCCGGACACCTCGGTGGACGCAGCGCTGTGCACCTGGAGCCTGTGCACCATCCCCGACCCGGTCGCCGCTGTCGGCGAGGTCGCCCGGGTGCTGCGCCCCGGCGGGCAGCTCCACTTCGTTGAGCACGGCCTGGCACCCGACGACGGTGTGCGCAGGTGGCAGTCGCGGCTGAACCGGTTCCAGCAGCGTTTCGTAGGCGGCTGCACCCTCGACCTCGACATCCCCGCACTCCTTCGCGCCGGTGGCATGACCGTCGCCCGCCTGGAGCGCTACTACGGACAGGGAGAACCGAAACCGCTCGCGGCGATGTACGAGGGCACGGCCGTCCCCGCCTGAGACTTCAGGTCCACGACACCGTGACCCTTCGGCTCGGCCGTGCGGGCCTTCCCGCAGGAGGATCGCTCAGCGACGCGGGTCAGGCGGCGTCCGCTGAGCGATGCGCGACGAGATGGTCAACGACGTACCGCGCATCGGCACCGACGCCACCCACCAGGTGCGAAGTGACCGATCGTTGGTAGGGCAGGCCGACGGCGTACAGGCCCGGCTCGCCGTGGACGATGCCGCCGCGGTGGCGCAGTCGGCCGGTTGTGTCGAGGACGTCCAGCTGCAGCCAGCCGTAGTGGGGGCGGAATCCGGTACACCACACGACCGACGCGACCGCGAGGGTGCGGTCGTCAGCCAGCAGCGGCCGACCGTCGCGGACGCCGATGACCCGCGGTCGCCGGAGGACGCCTGCGGCTTCGAGCTGGCTGGGCCGGATCCGGCCGAGGGGGTCCCCGCCTCCGCGCAACCCCTTCTGGGCCAAGACGGCGCCGACTCGGCCCAGTCGCTGCAGCAGCGGAAAGGTCCGCGGGCCCAGGTCGGGGATGTGCCCGACATCGCGTCCGGCCAAGTGCACAATGCGCTCGGCGGTCGAGTCAGTAGCCAGCTCCAGGGCGATCTCAGCGCCAGAATTTCCGGCACCCACCACGAGCACCGGACCGGGCGGCAGTTGGTCGGGACGGCGGTAGTCGCGGGTGTGCAGTTGCACGATCCCGGCGTCCAGCCGGCCGGCGAAGCCGGGGACAGCCGGTGTGTCATGAGCTCCGGTGGCGAGGATGACGTCGGGTGTACGCCACGAGCCGCGCTCGGTGACAACCTGGAATTCGGTGCCTGCGCGAAAGACCGCCTCGACCCGCGCCCGCAGCACGACCGGCAGCCGGAAGTGCTCGGCGTAGGCGACCAGGTAGTCGGCCACCGCGTCCTTGCCGGGATGCTCGCGCGGGTCGGCCGGGAAGGGCAGGCTCGGCAGGGAGGTGAACCCGGCCGGGGTGAACAGCCGCAGAGAGTCCCACTGCCGGCGCCAGGTGGCGCCCACGGCATCGGCGGCATCCAGGATGACGAAGTCCTGGCCACGGTGAGCCAAGTGGTAGCCAGCGGCCAGGCCGGCCTGGCCGGCGCCAATCACCACCGTGCCAACCATGCGCAGCGTGGACCGGGACACGGCTCACCTCCCTGAGTGTTGTAGACGCTAACGTATACATCCCCAGGTCTACAGTGACGCCGTGGCCCGCGATCGAGCCGGAACCTCGGCGCGCCGACTACCCTGGCCGGCCCGGCGCGAGCAGATCCTGGCCGCAGCCACCACGAGCTTCGCCCAGGCGGGGTTCACCGCTACCAGCCTGGAGGACGTCGCCGCGGCGGCCGGGATCACCCGCGCCATCGTGTACCGGCACTTCCAGTCCAAGACCGAGCTCTACCGGGCGGTCCTCGACCGGGCCCGCGACCGCCTACAGGAAGCCGGCGGAGACCCGCCCTACACCGCGCGGATCATCGACGACCTCGTGGCAGCCGCAGCTGCCGACCCCGACGGCTTCCGTCTGCTCTTCCACCATGCCGGCCGAGAACCGGCCTTCCGCGCGGACGTCGACCGGCTCACCGCAGCGATGGCACCCCTGGCGCACGAGCACCTGGCCCAGGCGATCCCCGACCCGGCCTGGGCCCGATGGGCAGCTCAGCTGGCACCGGCCGTCACCATCGCGGCCATCACCGCGTGGCTGGACGCCGGCCTCCCCGATCCCACGTCAGCCGCCGACCGCATCCGGCACGCCGCTCGCGGCATCGCCGACGCCGCGCGCCTGCAACCCAACCAGC
>JALZIL010000078.1 GCA_030860305.1 Actinomycetota bacterium | reverse complement strand
CGTCGCGTACGTCGCTGCTGACGCCGCTCACGGCAGCGGCGTACTTGCGGTCGTCACGCTGGCGCTGGCGCTGAGCCGGTACGCCGACAGCGAATCGGCCGAGACCCGGCTGATGGCCGGAACCACGTGGGAGATCATCGAACTGCTCGTGACCGGAGCAGCGTTTGCCTTCGTCGGACTGGAGGTACGCGCCGTCGCGGCGGACGTGTCCGGGGATCCTGCTGGCTTGATCGTTCAGGCACTGCTCGTCACCGCGGCTGTGATGGTCATCCGGTTTCTCTGGATCTTCCCGGTGTCCTGGCTGGACGAGAGGATTCGCGTACGCCAGAAACAGCAGGCCGAGCCGGTTGGCTGGCGCGAGATGACGGTGGCCTCGTGGGCCGGCATGCGGGGGGTCGTCACGCTGGCTGCCGCTCTGGCCCTGCCCAGCGCGGACGAGGGCTTCGCGCAACCGGATCGGGTAATCTTCATCGCCTTTGTCGTGATCATCGTGACGATGCTGCTGCAGGGCCTCACCTTGCCCGTACTCGTACGCCGGCTCGGTGTGCAGGCACTGGTCGAAGACCAGCAGGGGGCCGAACGGGAGCTCACGCAGCGGGCCCTGCGAGCCGGATTCGATCGCCTCGACGCCATCCGCGCCCGGGGAGCCGTCGACGACGACCTGATCGACCAGGCGCACGAGAACGCAAAGGCCTTGTGACACAGCCTCGGACTCGATTCTCCAGAGGGACGCGAAGACGAGTCGGCCACCGATCGTGCGCACCGTACCTGGCGTGTCGACGAACTCGAAGCCGAACTCCTCACCGCTGCTCGGCACGAGGTCGTCGCTGCCCGGGACGAGCCGGGCGGCGACCCGAAAGTCGCCGACGACGTACTGCGGCGACTCGATGCCCGCAGCGCCCAGCCCGGGGTCCTGCCTGACCCGGAGGCCGGCGAGAAACCCACGTCTTCCGGTCTTGAGTCAACCGGGCCGGGCAGAGAGCGGGCCAGTTGCGACCGCGACTACCCGGTTCGCGCTGACCCATAGGCTCGAGGGGCGATGCTGTCCCCAGGGCGGCGGCGCCGTCCACATGGCCGCTCGTGAACCCCCCATGCGCCCTCACTTGCAGCACCCTCGATCTGTGCACCGCCGACGCGAGCTGCCTACGGCACTAACTGAGCTGGCGCTCGAGCAGGCCGGTGTCGTCACCCGCCAACAGGCGACGACATCCGGTCTCGGTCGACACGTCATCGAGCGTCTAGTGGGACAGCGATCGGCTGACAGCTGGATGGTGCTCGCACCGGGCATCTACTTCACCCGCTCTGGTCCGGTGCCCTGGCTGGCCCTGGCCTGGGCCGGAGTCCTCGTCGGCGGCCCTGGGTCGGTATTGACCAAGCTGTCCGCCGCCACCCTGCACGGTCTGACCGACGGCGAGCCGCTGCCGATCCAGGTTCTGGTCCCGCATTCCAGACGGATGACCGACCGACCATGGGTGCGCTTCCAACGCCAGCGTGAACAGGTCCGGATGGCCAGTGCCCCTGCATTGCCGGCGCGGACCCGGCTGGAGGACACCGTGTTGGATCTCTGTGCATGTGGTGGGCCTGCGGACGTTGTCGACTGGATCACTAGGGCGGTACAGCGGCGACTGACCACACCGGCGCGCCTGCACGAGGCACTTCTTGGCCGCCGGCGCCAGCGACACCGTTTCCTGATCGAGCAGGTGCTCGGCGACGCCGACGTGGGCGTGCACAGCCAGCTGGAGTACCGGTTCGCGCGGGATGTAGAGCGCACGCATCGATTACCTACCGGACGGCGCCAATTCCGGGTACCCGGCACAGATCGGTACGCGGATGTGGCCTACGACGAGTTCGCCCTCCTCATCGAGCTCGATGGGCGGATCGGCCATGTCGAAAAGGGCATGTGGCGCGATCGCACGCGGGACAACGCGCACGCAATCGCCGGGTGGCTGACCCTTCGCTTCGGCTGGCGCGACGTCGTCACCGATCCGTGCGCGGTCGCCGCTCAGATCGCGGCCGTCCTGTGTACTCGTGGCTGGACCGGCCGGCTGAGCGCGTGCTCGACCTGTGGGTCAGTTCGAACCGCGTAGTCGGGGTTTCCACTGACCCATTGTTGTCGGAGCCGCCAAGCTCAGCGGCGGTTGCGGGCGATGCCGGCCAACACGATGCCGGCCGCGACGCTGACATTGAGTGATTCGGTCTCGGAGTTGATCGGGATCCGCGCCACGTAGTCGCAGCCCGCGCGGACCAACCGGGTCAACCCCGAGCCCTCTCCGCCGAGCACCAGGACCAGCGGTTGACCACTGACGTCGATGTCGTCGATGTCGTTCTCGCCGGAGGCGTCCAGTCCGACGGTGGTCAACCCGGCCTTCTGGTACGTGGCGAGCGCGCGACCCAGGTTGACCGCACGCGCGACTGGTACACGAGCCGCGGCGCCGGCACTCGTCCGCCACGCAGAAGCCGTCATTCCGACTGACCGGCGTTGCGGCACAACAACTCCGTGCGCCCCGAATGCGGCAGCCGATCGTACGATCGCCCCGAGGTTACGCGGATCGGTGACCCCGTCCAGCGCCACGATCAGCGCCGGACGGCCGGAATGATGCGCGTGGACCAACAGATCGTCGGGGTGCGCATAGGCGTACGGCGGCACCTGCAGCGCGATCCCCTGGTGCAGCGCACCGTGGGTCATCCGATCCAGTTCCGGACGGCCGATCTCCTGAAGGGCGATCCCCCGGTCCGCGGCGGTCCGGATCGACTCGTTGACCCGGTCGTCGACATCCATGCCGGTGGTGACGATCAGCGCGAGCGCGGGGATCCTGGCGCGGAGGGCTTCCAGAACCGGGTTGCGCCCGAGCAGCAGCTCCGGTGCATCGGCGGCCTTGCGCGCCCGCTGCCGGGCGACATCCTCTCGCCGTTGAACCGACTCCGCGCGCCGCGCAGCTGGATGCCCGGTTCGCTCCGTTGCCCTCGGCGTCGGCTTCTTTCCGGACAGCTTCTTGCGGCCATGTCCACCGGTACCGGCCGAGGGGCCCTTCTTGTTCTGGGCGGCGCCCCGTTTTCCTGGCCGGCCCCGGGCACTGGGGCTCACGGTCGCGCCGTCCATCTACTGCCATCGGCGGTGTCCTCGACCGCGATGCCGGCGGCGGCCAACTGATCCCGGATGGCATCCGAGGCCGCAAAGTCCTTGCGCGTCCTGGCCGCGGTCCGCTGCTCGAGTAGGGCCCCGACGAGCGCATCGACAATCCCGGACGATGCGGCATCAGCACCGCGGCTCGCCCGTGGCTCAGCGAGCGGATCGAGTCCGAGAATGACGAGCATCGCGCGTACGGAGCCCAGGACACCGCGGACCTGTACGTCGTCGCCGGCCGCAAGCGCGGCATTGCCGGCTCGGACGATCTCGTGGATGCAGGCCACCGCAGTCGGCGTCGCGAGATCGTCGTCCATCGCGGCGGCGAAGTCGGCGCACACCACCGGTGCGCCGGCGTCGGCGCCCACCCGCTCGGCCGCCCGTACGACGAAGCCCTCGATCCGGGCATACGCCGTATCTGCCTCGGCCAGCGCCCCTTCGGAGAACTCCACCGGAGAGCGGTAGTGCGGGGCCACGAGGTAGTAGCGCAGGGCGACCGGCCGTACCCGCTTGATCACCTCACTGACGAGCAGGGCGTTGCCGACCGACTTGCTCATCTTCTCGCCGGTCAGGTTCAGCATGCCGTTGTGCATCCACACCCGCGCGAAGGGCCGACCGGCGGCGCGGGACTGGGCGAGTTCGTTCTCGTGATGGGGAAAGCGCAGGTCCAGCCCGCCGCCGTGGATGTCGAACTCGTCGCCAAGGTATTTTTCGGCCATCGCCGAGCATTCGAGGTGCCAGCCCGGCCGTCCCCGACCCCATGGGGTGGACCAGGAGGCGGTCGACGGCTCGCCCTGCTTGCTGCCCTTCCACAGCGCGAAGTCCCGGGGATCGCGCTTGCCGCGAGGGTCGGCGTCGGCGGCGGGCTCCATGTCGTCGATCCGCTGGCCTGACAGTTCGCCGTACGAGGGCCAGGACCGGACGTCGAAGTAAACGTCGCCCGAGGAGTCCCCCGCCGGATAGGCGTGCCCGGCCGCGATCAGGGCCTCGATCATCTCGACCATCTCCGGGATGTGGCCGGTTGCCCGCGGTTCGTAGGTCGGCGGCCGGCAGCCGAGTGCGTCGTAGGCGGCATGCAGCGCCCGTTCGTTGGCGTACGCGAGGGCCCACCACTCCTGCCCGGCCGCGGCAGACTTGTCGAGCACCTTGTCGTCGATGTCGGTCAGATTGGCGACCACGGTGACTTCGTACCCGGCGTGCTCCATCCAGCGACGGAGGACATCGAAGACGACTTCCTTGCGGATGTGCCCGATATGCGGTGGCCCTTGGACAGTCAGACCGCAGTGATAGATCCCGACCCGGCCCGGTCGTACCGGCTCGAAGTCACGCAACGCTCGGATGGCGGAGTCGTACAGACGCAGAGGCACCCGGCGAGTCTACGGACGCGGCTCGGCGAGCATCTTGGATGAGGCATTCGACCGGTCAGATCCGGACGCCGCGGTGGTCTGCCCACGGCAGTTCACTCGCCCAGCAGGGCCGCCGTGGCGAAGGCGGCCCGCCCTTGTCCACGGCCGGTCAGCCCCAGACCGTCCGTGGTCGTGGCCGAGACGTTGACCGGGCCACCGAGCACCGCGCCAAGAGCCGCCTCTGCCTCGGCCCGGCGGGAACCGATCCTGGGGTGATTGGCCAGTACCTGCACCGACGCGTTGCCGACGCTCCAGCCGGCGGCGCGGACCAGCCCGACCGCATGGGCGAGCAGTTCCAGGCCGGTGACGCCCATCCAACGCGGGTCGTCGGTACCGAAGACCGCGCCGAGATCGCCCAGTCCCGCCGCGGACAGCAGCGCGTCGACCAGCGCATGCGCACCCACATCACCGTCGGAGTGACCGGCGCACCCGTCTTCACCGGGCCAGCTCAATCCCAGCAGCGAGCACGGACGGCCGACCTCGATTGGGTGCACGTCGACGCCGAGCCCGACCCGCATCATCGACCCCACCCCAGACGACCGGACGTTATGCGCATAACGTCCCGGTCGAGACCCGATCCTGGGACGTTATGCGCATAACGTCCAGGTGGGAGGGTCGACCGGGAGTTCATCGGCGGGAGTGGGCCAGGAACGCCTCGGCGATGACCAGGTCAATCGGTGTGGTGATCTTCAGGCCGCGCTCGTCACCGGGAACGGTCAGCACCGGCACGCCCAAGGCGGCCACCGCAGCAGCGTCGTCGGTGACCTCCGCTCCGCCTCGGGCGCCCTCGTCCAGGGCCCGGACGAGCAGAGCCCGTTCGAAGCCTTGCGGGGTCTGCGAACGACGCAGGTCCGAGCGGTCCGCAGTTGCAGTGACCGCACCGGCCGCGTCCACCGACTTGATCGTGTCGACCACCGGCAGAACCGGGATGACAGCGGGGGCCCCGGCGGCGAGCGCAGCACGCACGCAAACCACGACAGAAGCGGGTACGAGCGGTCGGGCAGCGTCGTGGATCAGCACCCACCGGGCGTCATCAGGCACCACAGCCAGGGCAGCGCGTACCGACGCCTGTC
>JALZIL010000068.1 GCA_030860305.1 Actinomycetota bacterium | reverse complement strand
CCCACCGCGGTAAGCAGTGCGGCGTGCGGCTCATGCAGGACTACCCACAGACCCAGCCCGCCCATGACCTCGACATCGCTGACCGCTATATCCACGGCTTTCTGCTGGCCGGGTTGCTCGAGGGCTCCCTGCAACCCGCCGGGGTTGATGTGCTGGTCCCCGTGGGTCATGACAAACGTCCCCGGTGGGCCCAACGGCTGCGACCCGTCCGGACCAGCGAGTGTCCCGCGCAGCGGCATGAATCCGCAGTTCACAATCGAGCGGCTGGTGAGGTGCTCGCCGGCCCATGCGAAGGCCACTGAGCGCTGCATGCTGCGCAGCGACAGCGGCAGCACCAATCGGCCGGTGCGGGCTAGCTGGGCAAGCCAGGCCGGGGCGATGTCGCGGGCGCTGGCCGTGAGGATGATGCGGTCGTAGGGCGCGCCTGCCGCCCACCCGGCCACGCCGTCGGCATGGATGACCTCGACCGTCGACTGGCCGGCCCGATCCAGATTGACGCGCGCCTGCCGAGCGACCTGCTCGTCGATGTCGAGGCTGACCACTCGGCCGCCGGCCCCGGCCAATTGGGCGAGCAGGGCAGCGTTATAGCCCGTGCCGGTTCCGACCTCGAGCACCCGATCACCGGGCTGAACGGCAAGCTGCTCGAGCATCATGGCCATAATCGAGGGCTGGGACGACGAACTGAGCGGTCGCCCGTCGCTGTCCCATCGGGTCACGACGGCCTCGTCGTGATAAGCCTGCGCCACGGCCGTGCCCGGCAGGAACAGCTCGCGAGGCACCGCCCGGAACGCGGCCGCCACCGGCACATTGCGGATTCGACCGGCCGCGACCAGAGCGTCCACCAGCCGATCACGCCACTCCTGCGTGCCGCTCACGCCCGCCCGCTGTCGCCGGCGTGTTCATCCAGGAAGCGTTCTAGCAAGGTCCGGATGACCACCGCCATGGAGAACCCGTATGCCTGGCAGAACTCTTTCAACCGGTCGTAGTCGGCTTCGGGCAGCCGCACCGGCAGCACTTTCAGCGCACCCCGCGACGTCGTAGGCGAGTATTCATCCGGTCCCAGCAAGGCGGCGAGCCGGTCGCGATCGACTTCAACTCCCGAAGGGCCTGGCCGGGCCAACCCCGCCGTGGGCGTCCCCCTGTTGCTGAGCTGACCCAGCAGGACAGCGTGCAGCAGCTCGTCGCGCTCTGCGGGCCGCAACGAGTGCAATGCCTTGTCCAGTAGCGCTGCTGCTCGATCCGATATCGCGACATCGCCTCCGATATCGCAATGTAGGTCGCTAGACGTCCACTGGTCAAGGAAGTTCGACAAAGTATACTGGTCGGGTAGCGGCGCACCCGAGATTGCTGCGAGGGGAAAACCGCGACAGTGCGCGCGCATAGAAAGATCCGGTCGCTTGATCACGACAACGAGGTGCCGCTTGGTGCCCAAGGACCCGCGAACGGGACGAGTTGGCGCTCGGTCAAGGTCCAACGCAGGTCAAATGCGGGGCAGTCCCGGTAGACCCGCCCGGTGGAGATTTCCGCTGAGGCCCGTGTTTCGGGACGCTATCCGCGAACCTCGCTGGTGCAGATAAGAGCGGGATGATGTCGGTGACAGTGGCCTGGGCAAGGCCGACGACGGCGAGGGCGTTGTTCTCCTGCAGCGAGACCCACGCCGTGGCCGCGGCGGCGTCGACGGCCATGTCTCGGGCTCGAGATCCTGGGCGACAGTGGCACCCGGGCCGAAGATGCGCACCCCAGCAGCTCGCAACGCATCGGCCCGACCGTTGAGCGCCGTGAAGCCGGCCGTGCGGACGTCGTCCTGAGTCATACTCCGCGCCACCGGAGACGTCGATGATGCTCACCGACCCCTCGGGGTCACCCGCATCTCCTTCGCAGTAGCCGGCGGGCTCACCCTCGTTGGCGACCACGATCTTCGTGCCGTCCGGAGTGAAGGTCAGCATGCCGGGTAGCGCACCGACCTGGACGCTGGCCAGCAGATTGCTCTCGGCATCGAACAGCTCGACGAATCCGGGATCCTGCGCAGGATCGGCCTGAGAAGCGACCGCCACGGCCCCGTCATGTACATCGACACTGTTGACCGAGCCGGCGGCAACGATGGTGTCGATCAGCTCAGGGTCGGTCGGGTCGGCGATGTCCAGGACGTCCACCAGGCCGGCATCGGCGTTGACCACGAACAGCCGCTGCGAGACTGGGTCGTGCGCCACGATCTCGGCGGCACTGCCGTCGAAGACGCCGCTGGCGTAGGTGCCGATGGCGATCAGTGAGATCCGGTTGATGGATGGCGCAGCCGAAGCCGGGGAGCCGACCGTAGTTGTCAGCAGCCCAGCAGTTACGACAACGGTGGACGTGGTAGCCAGCCTGGGATGTCGCGGGACATCCTGGATCGGTGGATCTGCCCGGAGCTGGGATGCGCGCGGGGTCGGTACCAGCTCGTGCCAGGCAGTTTGACAGGTGGGATGCGCTGATCCTGTTGTACGCCGCACTGGCCGCGCTCTGCCGCCCACTCACCGTGCCAGCCGGTGTCGCTGTGCTCCTGGCCGGAGCAGTCCTGGTCACGGTTGCGATGCGGCCGCGGGTCTTGCCACGGCGGACGGCATGTCCGCGCCGATCCGTCCTGCCCTGGGTGGTGCTGGCCCTGCTACTCGTCGCTTGGGAGCTCGCTGCCGTGTTATGGGGGAACGACAGCGCGCACCCGACCCTGAGTCTGTTGCTTGATCCAGTCCTGGACACCTA
>JALZIL010000066.1 GCA_030860305.1 Actinomycetota bacterium | reverse complement strand
GTCAAGATGCAGTACGGCCGGGAGGAGAGCTTCTACGGCCACGTCCACCGCCACCCGGCCAAGATCTGGATGCGCCATCACGCCGAGGCGGACGGGACGATCGTCAAGATCGAGGCGCGGATGGTCTTCGACGGCGGCGCCTACACCTCAACCTCGCCGGCCGTGCTCATCAACGGGATCACTCACGCTCAGGGCCCCTACCGTTGCCCGAATGCGGTCGTCGACGGCTGGGCCACCCGTACGAACAACCCGCCTTGCGGAGCGATGCGTGGATTCGGGGTCGTACAAGCGTGTTTCGCGCACGAGGGTCAGATGGACAAGCTGGCCACGGCTGCCGGTCTGTCCCCTGTGGAGGTACGACTGAGCAACGCCATGCGGACCGGCGACCTGCTCATCACCGGCCAACCGGTGGAGAGCGTCGCGCCGGTCGAGCGGTGCATCCGAGAGACCGATGCCCTGCCGATGCCGCCCGACCTGCCCTCGGACGCTGACGTCCTGTCGTTGCCAGGCGGCACCGGGCGTACGGCCGATCGAGGTCATGTCGTACGCGGGGTCGGGTACGGCGTGTCGATCAAGAACCTGATGTACTCCGAGGCTTTCGACGACTACTCCACGGCCCGCTGCCAGCTGAACGACGGCGTGGTGACCCTCAAGTTCGCCACCGCCGAGGTAGGCCAGGGCTTCGTCATGCTCGCGCAGCAGATCGCCCGCACCATCCTCGGTGTGGACGAGGTCATGCTGGACACGATCGACACCCAGATCGGGTCGTCGGGCAGCACGTCGGCCAGCCGACAGACCTGGATGTCCGGCGGTGCGGTCGACGCCGCCTGCCGCCGGGTCCGAGAGCTGCTGTTCGAGGCCGTCGCCGATCGGTACGGAATGCCGGCGCTGCAGCTGGCCATCGAGGGCACCGACGTGGTGGACACGATCGGCTCGCTGCGGATACCGGTCGCCCAGGCCTCCGCGGGACTGCGGCTTGACGAGACAGTCGAGTACCGCCACCGGGAGACCGAGGACCTGGACGAGAACGGTCAGGGCAACTGCCACGTCGCCTTCGCCTTTGTCGCGCACCGTGCCGTGGTCGATGTCGACCCCGAGCTGGGGCTGGTCAAGGTCGTCCAGATCGCGACTGCGCAGGACGTCGGGCGGGCGCTGAATCCGCTGTCAGTGGCGGGCCAGATCGAGGGCGGCATAGCCCAGGGGCTCGGCCTGGCCGTGATGGAGGAGATCGTGGTGACCGATGGCATGGTTCGAAATGCCAGCTTCACCGACTACCTGCTGCCGACCACCCTGGACGCGCCGACGGTCCTCTTCAGCCTCATCGAGGAGCCCGAACCGCAAGCGCCGCTGGGAGCCAAGGGCGTCGGCGAACCGCCATGCATCTCGGTGACACCCGCGATCGCCGCCGCCATCCGCGATGCCACCGGCCGGGACATCCACCGGGTACCCGTCCGCCCCCAGGACATCTGCCTCGCCTGAGCCCGCAAACCTGGCGGTTTCCACGGAAACCGCCAGGCACGAGCCGCCAGGCACGAGCCGGGAGGACTTGGCGGTTTCCACGGAAACCGCCAGGCACGAGCCGGGAGCACTTGGCGGTTTCCACGGAAACCGCCAGGGTCAGGGGCCGTCGAGGAGTCTTCTGATCGCCCCGGTCGGGATCGGGGTCGTGGACCCGAGGAGGGGTCGCGCCGCGACCGTCGCCCGGACCTCGGCCGCGGAAGCGCCGGCCGCCCCGAGGATCGCCGCAGCCTGGGCGGGAGACAACGCGTCGAACCAGGTACGCCCCAATCGCTTCCGGCCCTCGGCGGTTGGCCTGCCCCAGAGTCGCAGCCGGGCCATGCCACCGTCGGGATAGACGTCGAGTCGTACCTGGGTCACCCCTGGACCATCGGGCGGCAGGACGAAGCGGTGCGGAGTGTCCGGCTGCAGACCGGTCATCGGGAGAAGTTCGGTCCACGAGCCGGGTTGCGTTGGGTCGGCGCCCTCGATGCATCCGGTGAGTCGGGCGGCACCGGGTGAGTTGCCGACGAAGTACGAGGTATCCAGCTCGGCCAGTCCCACAACCCCAGCGCAGGCCAGCCCGACGGCGACCCAGTCGTTGCCCTCGTCTCGGCGACGCGCGGTTTCCCACCCGCCGCCCATGTTCAGCGCCTGCCCACGACCGATGAGCTGGTGTGGGGTCCCGTAGAACTCGTTGCTGCATCCGGTGATCCGGCCACCGTTCTCCAGCGCGGCAAGGTCGAACGGTCCGATATCCAGCGGTCGTGGATCGGCGATCGGCACCCCGTGTACGCGCAACCGGGCCACCCCGCCGTCGGGGAAGATGTTCAGCCGGACATGGGTCGCCCGGATCGAGGAGTCGACCTCGAACGAGTTGGCCGACCCACCGCGCAGTCCCACCCGCGGCAGCAGCGGAACCCAGTCAGCCACCGCCAGGTCGGCCACCGACGGATGTCCCTCGACTGCAGTTGCTTCCAGGGAGGCATACGGCGGGTAGTTGCCGGTGAACCACGACGTGTCGATGACCACGCCGTGCACGCGGCCGGGCACGCCCAGGCGAACGACCGCCCAGTCGTGCCCTGGCTCGCGCCGACGCCGGGTCTCCCAGCCGTCGTAGACCTTGCCCTTATGGCCGAAGTCGGCCACCGCCGCGGCCGACCAGGGGAGCACGAGATTCTCCTTCTCCGCGAAGAACTCGTCGTTGGCCGCGACGACGGAACCAGACAGGGAGCGGGAGGCTAGGTCGGGGCGCGTCACGAACTCCGGAATGCCGTCGCTCTGGACGCCCGGGCCGGGCGATGGTGTCGATCCTGGTGTCATGCATCCCCTCGGGTCCGAAGCCGGCCGTGCGGTTGCGCGGCTCTACGGCCCGGTGAGCCAGGAGGGTACGGCGACGGCGACGGCGATGACCGTCAGATTAGCCAGGCCGAACACTGCGATCCCGGATTGCCACACCACGTAGCTCTTGCGACGTCGAAACCATGAGTCCTTAGGGCCGCCGTCACCAGTCAAGAGGTACTTCCCGCGTTCCCATCCCCACCCTCGATCGCTCAGTCGATCGATCCCCAGCGCGGCCTCGAGCTGACCGAGCTTGTGCCGGTCGACGCTTTCCAGTATCCGATGCTTCGCCATCAATTGCATGGACAACGCCGCAACCACCAGTCCAAGACTGGCAGCCAGCACACGCGCGAAGAGCTGCGAGTCCGGCGTCAGCGCAATGGTGAGAAGGAACGCTGGAGCAGTCAGGGCGATCGTGGGCGTCTGCCACAGCATCGCGTCCTGCTCGAGTTCGCGAACGAGCAGCATCTCGTAGGTGAAGAGGTCCCTGGCGTGCTCTTCCTGCCAGGTGGTGTGCGGGGCTTGGACCGCCGACGTCCGCCGGCGCCGTCGGTAGAACCCCGTGAAATGCTATCGATGCCGTCGCAGGCTCACATCCCTCCGGCACACATCCTGGCGACTTGAACTGCCACACCGCGCCGTCACGGGCCGCTGACCCTCATGCCCTCCCCCCGGGTCAGGAGCTGGCCGAACGGTTCGGCGCCCGTCTGCTGTCCGCGTACCCAACTCTGTCGAACGATGCCAGACAAGGTGCGCCCGGCGTACGGGGTGAGTGCATGCCGGTGTTCGAGCCGGGCCGGGTCGACCACGAACGTCTCGTCCGGAGCGAAGACGGCGAAGTCCGCGTCGTACCCGAGCGCAATGCGGCCCTTGCGGGTCAGACCGGCCAGCGCGGCCGGACCCTCGGCCATCCAGCCGACCACATCGACCAGACTCGCTCCGCGCTGACGGGCGCCTGTCCACACCACAGACAGTGCTAGCTGCAACGAGCTGATCCCGCCCCAGGCCGCACCGAAGTCGCCGGTGTCCAGCCGCTTCAGTGCCGGCGTCGACGGCGAGTGGTCGGACACGATGCAGTCGATGTCGCCAGCGCTCAGCCCGTTCCAGAGCCGGTCGCGGTTCTCTCCCTCTCGGATCGGCGGGCAGCACTTGTACTGGGTGGCACCGTCAGGGATCTCCTCGGCAGAGAAGGTCAGGTAGTGCGGACACGTCTCGACGCTGATCCGTACGCCCTCTGTACGGGCCCGACTCAGCAAGGCCAGCGCATCGGCATCGGCCAGGTGCAGGACATGCGCTCGACCGCGGGTCTCCCGGGCGACGGCGATGACCGCCGCGATCGCGGTCTGCTCCGCGCCGCGCGGGCGGGAGGCGAGGAAGTCCGCGTAGCGAGGTCCGTAGGCGTCCGGCGCTGTCTCGATGCTGTGCGCATCCTCTGCGTGCACGATCAGCAGGCCGTCGAAGTCGGCGAGTTCGGCCAGCGCAGCCCGCATTCCGGTGTTGTCAAGGGCCGGGAACTCATCGACGCCCGAATGCAGCAGGAAACACTTGAAGCCGAAGACCCCTGCCTCGTGCAGCGGGCGGAGCCGACCCAGGTTGCCGGGTACGGCGCCCCCCCAGAATCCAACATCGACATAGCACTGTCCTTGCGCCGCAGCTCGCTTCGCCGACAGCGCCTCGACGTCGACGGTCGGCGGAATGCTGTTCAGGGGCATGTCGATGATCGTGGTGATCCCGCCGGCGGCAGCGGCCCTGGTGGCCGTCGCGAAGCCCTCCCACTCCGTACGGCCAGGCTCATTGACGTGCACGTGGCTGTCGACGAGGCCGGGCAAGAGCACCTCGTCGGCGCCCAGCTCCACGACCTGATCAGCGGTCAGCGCGTCGTCGTAGGCTGTGATGGCGACGATCCGACCGCCGCGTACGCCGACGCACGCACCCACCTTGCGACCACTCACGATGGCCGCGGAGGCACGGATGACGAGATCCAGGTCGGCCGGCACGGCACTGACCCTTTCAGTCGCGGAGCGGCCGCGCGTAGCCGCCGCTCCGTGGCTGAGGTGAGGTTGTGGTCGAGAGCACAACCAGATCGAGAACTCGATCGTGGACGGAACGCTCGCCGAAGAAGCCCAGGCGCCCCTCGACCACCGAGTTGGCCGCCTTTCACCGGATCAACCCCGCCACCGCCGCCAAGGGATCAACCAGTTGGTGGCCGACGGGGTCCTCTACAAGAGACGAGGAGTAGGGATGTTCGTCGCAACCGGGGCAATGTCTTGTCTACGGGGTCCTGCTCTATGTCCTGATGCTCGTCGAACGGGTCACCGACGGCTGGGGTGTCGGCCTGCCCTTCGTTCGGGGTTTCTGGACCGTGGACAGTCCAGTTCTGCAAGTCTTGATCTTCGCGGTGCCGATACTTGTCCTGGCCTAATTTGGAATGCCAATCGGCGTGGTCTACAAGCGCTTCGGGTCGGTGGGGCTCTACGCCCTGACGTTCGGGGCGATCCTCGGCTTCGGCGGGTTGGGCGTGCTGATCACGTGGCAGGACAGCTGGGCCGGCGTTTGGCGCGTGGTTCACCGACCAGTCCACGGTTGGGCTCCTCGCCGGATTGCCGCTGCTGCTCGGAGTGCTCTTCGCCGGAGCCGGCTACCTCGGAATTCGCCGAGTCGTCCCGTGAGCCGCTGATCGGCGGCTCCCTATGAGCTCAGTGGTTGCCGCCAGCTTCCAAGGCGACGACGCCGAGAACGACCAGCACCAGGCCACCGACTTGAGTCACCGACAGGGCTTCGCCGAACAACGGGATGCTCAGCACCGCTACGGCGGCGACGCCGACGGCCGCCCAGATCCCGTAGGCAACGCCCAGCGGCACGCCGCGCGTCAGGGTCATCGAGAGCAACACGAATGCGGCCACGTAGCCCACCACGACGACGGCGGCAAATCCGAGTTTCGAGAAGCCTTCAGATGCGCGAAGGCTCAATGTCGCAATCACCTCGCTGGCGATCGCGCCGGCCAGGAATAGGTAGCCCATAGCGGTTCTCCTTGACGTCGTGGCAGGCAACGGCCGAAGTATTGCGTGTACCCGCGCGGCTTCAGTCGCGGCCGCTGATCTGCTGTACAGCCCAGCCGTTTCCGTCCGGATCGCTGAAGTAGCAGAAGCCGACGTTGTTCAGCTCGTCACCATCGCGGTACGGGCGTGGGCCGGTCTCGGCGAACACCTGGATATCGCTCACGTCGACTCCCCGTTCGGCGAGTTGGGCGTGGGCTGCCTTGATGTCGGCGACGACCAGCTGCAATCCCTTGACCGAACCGGGCGGCATCTCCACGACCCCCTTGCCGACGACGATCGAGCAGCCCGATCCCGGGGGAGTCAACTGGACGACGCGCAGCTGTTCACTGATTGTTGTGTCGTGGTCCACGGCGAACCCGAGCTGTTCGGCGTAGAAGTCCTTGGCGCGATCCACGTCCGCGACCGGGACCACCACCACTTCGAGTGTCCAATTCATGGCGCGTTCCTCTCTTTCCTCCGTCGTGCAGCGCTGATGTCGATCAGTCGGAGCCAACGATCAGATCTCTACACCGCACATCTTTGCGGGCAGCGTGATCGTTGCGGTGGACTCGTGCGCGGCATGCCGGCTAAGCCGTCAGAGCCAGGACGAAGGGAAGTACGGCGCTGGCCCCGGCTCGACGCAGTTGCCGGCCGGCCACGGTCATGGTCCACCGCGAGTCCGCGAGGTCGTCAACCAGCAGGATGGGCTGAGCTCCGAGTTCTGAGAGCCGGGCCGCAAGCTCCGGCCCCACGGCGAAGCGTTCCCATACGGCGGCCAGCCGGAACGCGCTGTTGCCGCCGGGCGCTCCGGTCGGTCCACCGTTGACTAGATCCAGCTCGCCGAGATACGGCAGCCGGCCCAACTGGCCCAGACCCCGCCCGATGCCACTGACCAGCTGGGGCCGCCGCCGGGAGGGTATTGCCACGATCGCACCCGGCCGGCGGTCCCAGTCCCAGGCGCCGAGCACCTGCGCACAGGCACGCAGGAGCGCTTCGTCGGGTGGCCCGTCCGACGACCGGCCGGAGGGGGGTGCGGAGACCGGAGCCTTCGCCTGCTTGGAGCCGCCGAGACGGCCCAGGTCGTCGGCGGCGTCCGGGTCGTCCTCGATACCGGGTGGTTCCTGATCGAGCATTCCGGGCGTCGCTTCGTGTCCCAGTCCGTCATCGCCGAGCAGGGCGCGCAGTCGCTGGCCCCAACCGAGATCGGTGAGCCGGGCAACGGCGCGGCCGGTCAACACGTGGTCGTCGGCGGCGATGTTGCCTCGTACTCCGACGCCGAGCCGGTCCACGCCGGTCGGCCATTGGGCGCGGGCGACCAGTTCGACGCCCGGTCGGTCCAGGCGTGCGGCAGCCGCATCAGCGGCCTGGACCGGGATGTCGGTCGGGTACCACGGGCCGGCGCACACGTCACATCGGCCGCACGCGGTTGCGGTCGGGTCGTCCAGTGACTGCTGCAGGAACGCCATCCGGCAGGTGGTTGACGGCGATTGAGCAGGTCGGGCGTAGGCGATCATTGCCTTCTGCTCGGCCTCGCGGGTCTGGGCCACCCGCTCGTACCGGTCCGCGTCGTACACCCACTCCTGACCCGTTCCACGCCAACCGCCAGAGACCCGCTCCACCGCTCCGTCCACGGCGAGAACCTTGAGGAGCAGCTCGAGCCGCGTCCGCCGTACGTTGGCAACAGTCTCCAGCCGGGGTGTGGACCACGGTTTCCCGGCATCGCGCAGCGCCTTCAGCACTGCCGCAGCATCATCTGGTCGAGGCATCGACGAGGTCGCGAACCATTGCCAGATGGCCAGATCCTCCGGCCCGGGCAGAAGCAGTACGTCGGCGCGCTCCACGGCCCGCCCGGCCCGCCCCACCTGCTGGTAGTAGCTGACCGGCGACGACGGCGCTCCCAGGTGCACGACGAAGCCGAGGTCGGGTTTGTCGAAGCCCATGCCCAAGGCAGATGTGGCGACCAACGCCTTGACCTCGTTGGCTCGCAACGCCTCTTCGGCGGCGCGACGTTCGGCGTCATCCAGGCGGCCGGTGTAGGCGCGTACGTCATGACCAGCCTCGCGGAGCAGCGCCGCAGTCTCCTCAGCGGCGGCGACGGTGAGTGTGTAGACGATTCCGCTGCCGGGTAGTGCGGCGAGATGTGCCGAGAGCCATCCCAGCCGCGCCCGGTCGGTGGGCAGGCGCAGGACGCCCAGTCGCAGCGATTCCCGGGCCAACGGGCCGCGCACAGTGGTGACCTCGACCCCACCGGCGCCGAGTTGCTCCGCCACGTCGGCGACCACCCGCTCGTTCGCGGTGGCCGTCGTGGCAAGGACCGGCGTACCGGCAGGCAGCTGGGTGAGCAGGTCGCGGATCCGCCGATAGTCCGGGCGGAAGTCATGGCCCCAGTCCGAGATGCAGTGCGCCTCGTCGACGACCAGCAAGCCGCAGCGCCGGACCAAATCGGGCAGCAGTTCCTCGCGAAAGCGCGGGTTCGTCAGCCGTTCGGGCGAGACCAGCAGGACATCCACGTTGTCGGCGGCCAGCCGGTCGCTGACCTCGCCCCATTCTGTGGTGTTGGCCGAACTCATCTCCACGGCGCGGACCCCGGCCCGGGCGGCGGCGGCGACCTGATCGCGCATCAGGGCCAACAGTGGGGACACCAGCAGCGTGGGGCCACCGCCTCGAGCGCGCAGCAGTGCGGTGGCGACGAAGTAGACGGCGGACTTGCCCCATCCCGTCCGCTGCACGACCAGTGCGCGCCGACGGCCCTCGACCAGGGCTGCGATGGCGACATCCTGACCCTCGCGGAAATCGGCACCGGGGTTGCCGGTGAGCTCGCGAAGGACTGCCAGGGCCTCGCGCGCGACGTCCGGACGTGGCGTGACGAGCTCAGCTGCGGTGGACATGCCCTGAGAGTAGGCAGCCCCACCGACGTCCGGCCGGACACCGCCAGTCCGTCCGTGTGAAGGCGTCCATGTGCCAATAGGTTCGATACAAGGACGCCTTCACTCGTGTCAGGGGACAATCGAGCACGATGCTGCCCGCCGACAACCACATCCACACCCAGTTCTCGTGGGATACCCGGTCTCGGTCGTCGATGATCAGGGCGTGCGAAGAGGCCGTCTCCGTGGGGCTTCCCGCTGTTGCGTTCACCGAACATGTCGACTTCACCGCCTGGGGCGAACGCGACCTGCCGATGAACGACGTCCCCGAGGCACGCGCCAAGGGTGGGATCGCGCCGCTGGACGTCGAGAGCTACAGCGCCTCCATCCAGGAGTGCAGGGAGCGGTTTCGAGACCTCCGCATCCTGTCCGGGATGGAGGCCGGCGAGCCACACCTGTTCTCCGGCAGCGTTGCCGACCTGCTCGCTCAGGCGAGCTTCGATCGGGTCCTCGGCTCGCTGCACTCGCTGCCACGTGACGGCCTGCTGGTCGGGGTCGGCTGGTTCCTGTCCGGTGAATCGGCCTACGACGTCGTACGGGACTACTGCGCCGAGCTGGTGCGCATGATCGAGAGCAGCGACGTCTTCGAAGTGTTGGCACATTTCGACTACCCGCGTCGCTTCTGGCCCAGCGCGGCCGGACCGTACGAGGACGCCAAGGTCGAAGAGGAGCACCGCTCGGTGTTCCGTGCGCTGGCGGGATCCGGGCGCGTTCTGGAGATCAATACCGCGAGTCCGCTGGTCTCCGCGGCGGCTCTGCGCTGGTGGTACGACGAGGGCGGCGCTGCAGTGTCCTTCGGAAGCGATGCCCACACGCCGAACCGGGTGGGGGATCGCTTCGAGATAGCCGTGGATGTGGCGGAAACGGCCGGTTTCCGTCCAGGTCGGGACCGCTTCGACTTCTGGCGCCGCTGAGTTGGGTCGGTGCTCTCAGCTGGACCGGCCGGCCAAGCCGACCAGAGCGCTGCGATCGAGGCCGCTGGCCGCGCTGACTTCGGCGTCGGACACGGCGCCACAGTCCAGCCCGCGGATCAGCACCGAGGCAAGCGCCTTGGCCGTCGCCGGCTCATCGAGGACTCCGCCGTCGGCGTGGGCCACATAGGCCCGGAGTCGGTTCGCGGCGGCGGGCATGGCCTGTCGGAAAAAGGCGTACGTCGAGACATACCGAGTCACCAGCTGGGCGGGATGCAGGTCCCAGCCCTGATAGAAGCCACGCTCGAGTGCGCGACGAACTAGTCCGGCATGCAGTCGCCAGGCGGCATGGACCTGATCGCAGGAGCCGACCGGAAGGATGTTCGTCGACCCGTCCACCGCGTCGGCGCGGGTGCCGGCGACCGCAACCTGCATCGTTGCCTTTGCGTGATCCGCGGCAGGATGATCCGAAGACTGTTGCGCCGCAGCGATTCCCAGCGATGCGCTGTAATCGTAGGTGCCGTAGTGCAGGCCGCGGCATCGCGACCCAGCCGCATGAATCATCGGGGCGAGGGGAGCGCGGCCGTCAGCACCGAGCACGGCCTGCGGCGTCTCCACCTGCAACTCGAGTCCGAGCCGCCCCTCCGGGAAGCCGTACGCGTACTCCAGCGCGTCGAGCACCGTGGTCATCGCCTGCACCTGCCCGAGGTCGGTGACCTTGGGCAACGTGATGCGCAGATCCAAGCCGTCCAGACCCTGCGTGCCACCCACGCCGTCGACCAGCTCACCGAGGAACAGGTCCAGCGACCGGAGCCCGCGAGCTCGTACCGGTCCCTCCAGGCACTTCGCCCGCAACCCGAGAAACGGCGGAGCCCAGCCGGCTCGTACGTCGGTCGCGACGGCCGCGGCGGCAGCCAGGACGTCGGCGTCCTCGGCCTGGGAAGCTGCTCGGTAGCCGTCCTCGGCGTCGACCCGAAGGTCCTCGATCGGCTCCCGCTCCAGCTTCGACCGGACCAGCGGCCAGACCTCCTCCACCATCGCCGGCGCAAGACCCAGCACCGCTGCCATGGCTGCGGGATCCGCCGCATGTTCGTCCAAGGCGGCCAGTGCGGCGGCACCCCATGATGCCGCCAGCCCGGACTCGACGCGGTCCGCGGGCACATACACGGTGTGGACCGGCTGACGCGCGCTGCTGTCGCCGGGGTACCCGCGTGTGCGTCGCTGGTCGACCGGCCCAAGCGCATCCTCCACCGAGGCAAGGACTTCCGGCGAGAGCCGAGGCGAGCGCGCTCCAGGCCATGGATCGGTCACCGGATCAGTCGCTCCTCTGCCATGACCCCACCTCTCCCGGGATTTCCATGCGCAAGGCGCTGGGCTGGCATCCTCTCATCGTGACCGAGCATTCCTTGGGCTGGTTCAACCAGCTGGCCGCAGATGATCTGGACGGGCACCTGCGTGCCTGCAACGCCGCGGATCGTTTTGTCCGCGAGGTGGCCGCCGCGCGTCCGTACCCGAGTAAGGCCGACCTCGCGGCCAAGGCCGAAGCGGTCACGCTCAACCTGGACTGGGCAGACGTCGAACAGGCCCTCGCGGCGCATCCGCGGATCGGGGAGCGGGTGGAGGGGGAGTCCGCCGAAGCGCAATCCTCCCGGGCCGAACAGGCCTCGATGAGTACGGCCGAGGGCCAGGTGCTTACCGCGCTGGCCGACGGCAACCGGGAGTATGAGGGGCGCTTCGACCACGTGTACCTGATCCGGGCGGCCGGTAGGAGCCCAGCGGACATGCTCGCGGAGTTACGCCGGCGGCTGGACAACGACGAGGCGAGCGAGCGGGTCGAAGTCACTGGCCAGCTCGCGGAGATCACCCGGCTACGGGTGGAGAAATTGGTGAGCGAGTCATGAGTGTCACGACCCACGTCCTGGACACCGCTAGGGGGCTTCCCGCCTTCGGGGTCAACGTGTTGCTGACCGATCCCACCGGGGATACCGTCGCCGCGATCACCGACCTGGACGGTCGCGCCAGGCTGGCCGAGGCGCCGCTCCTGGCCGGGAACTACCAACTGGTCTTCGCGACCGCTGAGTACTTCGCGCTGACCGGCACGTCGACGTTCTACCCGGAAGTCAGCGTGGCCTTCACCGTCAGCGATGGCGCCGCCCACCACCACGTTCCGTTGCTCATCTCGCCGTATGCCTACTCGACCTATCGGGGGAGTTGAGCACTCATGGGGATCACGCTCGGGGCCAATCAGTACGGCAAGGCCGAGGTCCGCGTCGTGACCGTCGACCGCTCCGCTGCTCGACACGTCCTTCGCGACCTGAACGTCTCCTGCGCGCTGCGCGGCGACTTCACCGCCGTGCACCTCGACGGCGACAACGGGCATGTCCTTGCCACGGACACCCAGAAGAACACCGTGTATGCCTTCGCCCGCGACAGGATCGGCGAGATCGAGGAGTTCGGGCTGCGCCTGGCTCGTCATTTCAGTAGCGCGTACGACTGGCTGACCGGTGCTCGGGTGGAAATCGAGGAGTACGGCTGGGGGCGGATCGCCGTCGGCGGCGGACCGCATGACCATGCGTTCTCGCGGACCGGCGGCGAGGTGCGTACGACCGTCGTGACCGTGGACGGTGCCGACGCACACGTCATCTCCGGCCTGTCCGGTCTGGTGGTCCTGAAGACGACCGAGTCCGGATTCGCGGGGTTTCCACGGGATCGGTACACCACGCTGGCCGAAACGGACGACCGAATCCTGGCCACAGCGGTCACCGCCCGGTGGCGTTACGCTGCAACGTGTTTGAGCACTGAGCCGAATGAGATGCCGATATCGGACTATGCAGCGGCGTACGCCAGCATCCGGTCGACGCTGCTCGAGACGTTCGCTGTCGGCTACAGCAGCGCGCTGCAGGAAACCCTGTACGCCATGGGTCAGGCCGTGCTCGAGAGTCAACCAGGAGTGGCCGAGATCCGGCTCTCGATGCCCAACAAGCATCACTTCCTCTCCGATCTCGTCCCCTTCGGACTGGACAACCCGGGCGTCGTCTATCACCCGGCGGACCGCCCGTACGGGCTGATCGAAGGAACCGTCGTGCGCGACGACGTCCCGAGCGCCGATCTCGCGTGGCGGGCGACTCCCGGCTTCTGCTGACCAGTTCGGCGGGCCCGATGACTTGCGGTGCCGCCGGTATTTCATCTATCGTTGAATCATTAATTCAACGACTGATGAAAGGTTGAGTCAGATGAAGGAAGCCGTCCAGGTCACCGACCTCGTCGTCGCGCGCGGTGGGAAGGAAGTCCTGCACGGTCTGAGCTGTTCGGTGAGCCGGGGCTCGGTCACCGGGCTGCTCGGGCCCAGCGGCGGCGGCAAGACCACACTGATGCGCTGCCTGGTCGGCGTCCAGACGGTCAGCAGTGGCTCGGTCATGGTGCTCGATGAGGCCGCCGGGTCGGCCGGACTTCGGCACCGGGTCGGATACGTGACTCAGTCTCCGTCGGTCTACTCGGATCTCACGGTGGCAGAGAACGCCCGGTACTTCGCTGCTGTGCTCGGCGCCAGCAGCACCGCAGCCGTGAGGGCCATCGCCGACGTCGGGCTGAAGGAGCAGTCAACTCAACTGGTAGCCACGCTGTCTGGCGGACAGCGGGCGCGGGCGTCGTTGGCCTGTGCCTTGCTCGGCGACCCGGAACTGTTGATCCTCGACGAGCCGACGGTCGGACTGGACCCGGTGCTGCGCGAGGAGTTGTGGGACATGTTCGCCTCGCTTGCTGCCGGCGGCACGACGCTGGTGGTCTCCAGTCACGTCATGGACGAGGCCGGAAGGTGCGACCGGATCCTGTTGCTCCGTGAGGGCGCCCTGATCGCCGATGACAGCCCGGACGCCCTGCGCCGGGCCGCCGGAACCGATGACCTCGATCAGATGTTCCTGACTCTGATCCAGAGGGTGGAGGCGGCCTGATGTCTCCGACGATCACCTGGGCCACCGCGAAGCGCGTACTGACCCAACTCTCGCATGATCACCGTACGGTCGCGCTGCTGGTCCTGGTACCTAGCCTGCTGATGGTTCTGTTGCGCTTCGTCTTCGACGACGACGCGGCTTTCGACGCGATCGGTCTGCCCCTGCTCGGTGTCTTCCCCCTGGTCATCATGTTTCTGGTCACCAGCGTCGCCATGTTGCGCGAGCGCACGTCAGGCACCCTGGAGCGTCTGCTCACCACACCGATGCACAAGCTCGACCTGCTGCTCGGTTACGGAATCGCCTTCGCCCTCGCAGCAGCCCTCCAGGCAGCGGTCGCGACCGGAACGGCCTACCTACTGTTGGGACTGGACACCCAAGGCTCCTGGGGTTGGGTCGTGGTCGTGGCGGTGGCCAACGCGGTTCTCGGCATGGCACTGGGCCTGCTCATCAGCGCCTTCGCCCGGTCTGAGTTCCAGGCGGTGCAGTTCATGCCGGCTGTCGTGCTGCCGCAGTTCCTGACCTGCGGATTGTTGATATCCCGCGATCAGATGGCCGGCTGGCTGGAGGCGATCAGTAATGTGCTGCCGATGTCGTACGCGGTCGAGGGGCTGCAGGAGATCGGGGCGAACTCGTCGCTCACGAGCACGTTGGTTCGCGATTTCGCCGTGATGCTGGGCGCCACAGTGATCGCACTGGGACTGGGCGCCCTGACACTGCGGCGGCGCAGCGGTTGAGTACCCGCCCGCGCGGACCTCGACCCGGCGGATCGGACACCCGGGAGACGATCCTGGCAGCCGCCCGTACCGAGTTCGCCTCTCGCGGATACGACGGCGCCACGATCCGTGGGATCGCTGTCGCAGCCGGCGTCGATCCGGCGCTGGTCCATCACTACTTCGGGACGAAATCCCGATTGTTCGCAGCGGCTCTGGAGTTCCCCTTTGATCCTGAGGTGCTCTTCGCCGACGTCCTGGGCGGCGGCATCGACGGGGCCGGGGAGCGGTTGCTCCGGGCCGTGTTCGCCGCCTGGGACAACGCCGGTTCCCGGGCTCCGATGTTGGCCATCATCCGGACCGCGACGACCAGCGATGCTGGAGCTGCCATGCTGCGGGAATTCTTGGACCGCAACATCTTGCAACGGATTTCGGCCGAACTGTCCCCTGATCGGGCCGGTATGCGCGCCGCGCTGGTCGCCTCGCAGATGGCCGGCCTGCTGATGGCGAGATACGTGATCTGTCTGCCCACCTTGGCCACCGCTGCGGCCGAGGACATCATCGCCGCCGTCGCTCCGAACGTGCAGCACTATCTCGATGGCGATCTCGGTCGACCAGCGGGCTCCCTCGCAACCAACGGGTCAATCGCCGCATCCCGGAGGTCCGGCAATTGACCAGTCGGCCGGGCGAGAGATCCGGTCGCGAGGCCGGTGCGGTTGGATTGCTCCAGTGAGTGACTACGCAGCCGCCCGAGCTCCGGCGATGATTGATCCGATCGAGCTCGAGTGCTGCCTTCGGGTTCTGGCGCAGGTGGACCAGCTGAGCCGTACCGATCCGGAACATTCCGACGCCGTGGCCGTACGCCTGGCGACGGCCAAGCTCTTCAAGACGGTCAAAGAATCCCGGCGGGCTCAGCGCCGCGCGGCGGTCCTCGCCGCCGATCAGGCCGTCACGGCGGCAACTGCGACCGCAGCCCCCGGACGAATCGATGACGAGACCCAGGGCCTGCCGCTGTCCTCGAACGTGTCTGGGACCAGCGCCGGGACGCTGCTTCGGGCCCGCGCCTGCTACATCTGCAAGGACCGGTACGCCGATGTCGATGCCTTCTACCACCAGCTCTGCCCAGCCTGCGCTGCTCGCAACCGAGCCCACCGCGATGCGCGCACCGACCTGATCGGGCGCCGCGCGCTGCTGACCGGCGGCCGGGCGAAGATCGGGATGTACATCGCCCTGCGGCTGCTCCGCGACGGCGCGCACACCACGATCACAACCCGCTTCCCGCGTGATGCCGTACGGCGGTTCATCACGATGCCAGACAGCTCCGAGTGGTTGCATCGACTGCGCGTCGTCGGCATCGACCTGCGTGATCCGGCCCAGGTCATTTCCCTCGCCGAATCCGTTGCTGCACAAGGACCGTTGGACGTCCTGATCAACAATGCGGCACAAACCGTACGACGTTCCCCCGGCTCGTACGGACCTCTCGTCGATGCCGAGTCTGCACCGCTCCCAACAGGTCAACTCCCCGAACTGCTCACCTTCGACCACACAAGTGACGCCCACCCGGCGGCGCTGGTCGGTTCGGTGGCGCAGCATCCGACGGCGCACGCCGTGACCGCGCTGGCGCTGACGGCTGGATCGGCTTCCCCGGCCCGGATCGCCGCCCAGACCGCGATCGATGCTGGCGGTCTGGTACCGGACCTGCAGTCGGTGAACAGCTGGACCCGGCGGATCGGCGAGGTTGATCCGCTGGAGTTACTCGAAGTGCAACTCTGTAACACCACGGCGCCGTTCATCCTGATCAGTGCGCTGCGCCCGGCGCTGGCTGCAGCACCGGCGCGGCGGAAGTACGTCGTCAATGTCTCGGCGATGGAAGGGCAGTTCGGCCGCGCGTACAAAGGACCCGGCCATCCGCACACCAATATGGCCAAGGCCGCGCTGAACATGCTGACCCGCACCAGCGCCGCGGAGATGTTGCGAACCGACCGGATCCTGATGAGCGCGGTCGACACCGGTTGGATCACCGACGAGCGCCCGCATCCGACCCGACAGCGCCTGGCCGGTGAGGGCTTCCATGCCCCATTGGACCTCGTGGACGGCGCAGCCCGGGTGTACGACCCGATCGTGGCCGGCGAGGCCGGGCGGGATCTCTACGGATGCTTCCTCAAGGACTACGCACCGGCCGCCTGGTGAGGACGCGGGCAGCTAGTCACCGAGTCGTCATCGCCGACGTGGCGGCGGCACGGGATGCGTGCTCTCGGACAAGCTCAGGAGGTGAGGGAAGAGCTCGACGCACCGACGGTCACGTCGGCGGACTCCTGGCAATCATCCCCCAGGGTTTGGATGCGCTCCGATGGTCCGGCTCGAAGCTGGGCGAGATCGCGACCGTACGGATGATGTCACCGGCAACGAGAAATTCAAGGCCCAGCAGGATGGCCCGGCCCAGCCCCTGCCGGTAGCGCTGGTAGGCCGGATGCAGGTCCCTGACGAGCGAGAAGGCCGCGGGCAAAAACGGCAGTGGCCACAAGGGCCCCGAGAACGATGGTCGCGACTCCGACAACCTCGAGCGCGGTGCCGATGACCTCGATGACGTGTTCGAATTCCACGGGTGCCTCCCTATCGGGCGTGGCGGGGCTGTGATGGAACGTGGGCCGTCTAGCGCCGCGACCATCGGCAGGCTAGGCATCCGATGCTGGCTACAACCCGTCGGAGGTTGACTCTCGTCTCGGAGAGCGTCTCCGTGACCCTGACCTTTCAGGAGGCCGGCGCCGTCACGGTGGATGCCTTGGTCAGCGCACCCCTACGCCTGATCCTCGATCGCTACCCGCGCGAGGTCAAGGTTGGAGACGCCTGATGGCATGCCGGCAATGACGGTCCTACCGGGTGCTCCCGGTTCTTGGGCAGTTGGCGGGGTGGCCGCGCCTGACGAACGCAAGGCGATCTTGTGGCTCGGCCTGCGGCGCTTCGCTTCACCAACAGGCTTCGCTGCCCTGCTCACGCCATGACCGCTGTCTGTCCCAGCGCAGACCGTCGGCTGGTAGGCGACACTGAGCCAGCCCCCTTCTGGTCCTCCTGGCGCGGCATTGCCATGGAAGGACGGGGGGGCTGACCCGTGAGCGTGGCCGTCGATCCAGTCCGAGCCGTAGAGGACAGAAATGACCGTTCCCACCTCTCTGCCAGGCGATCGCGAGCACGGTCGAGAGGAAGCCGTCCAGGAGGGGCCTGCACAGCGGGAGGCGGCGGCCGAGCGCCTCGCCAGGCGGCTGGATCGCCCGATAGGTGCGCTCGGACTGGTCTTCCTTCTCGTGATCATCGGACAGTCCCTCGCGGAGTCACCCGCCCTTCGCTCGGCGCTCACGATCGCGGGCTGGCTGATGTGGACCGTGTTCGTCGCCGAGCTTGGCCTCCGAGCCTGGGTGGCGCCGGATCGCCGACGGTTCTCGCGCCGCAATTGGTGGCAGGTGGTGTTCCTCGCTGTGCCAGTTTTTGAGGTTGGCGCGCGCCCTGTCATTCATGCGAGCTGTGCGGATCACCGGTGTTCTGACCGCCGCCGTGCGCGGCTCGCGGTCGGCGGGTCGTCTCCTGTCCAACCGAGTGGCCTGGCTTGCCGTCCCGACCGGCGTCGTGGTCCTGGCATCGAGTCAGCTGATGCTTTTGGCTGGTGCGTACACCGACTACGCCGACGCATTGCATGAAGCTGCGTTGGTCACGATCACGGGCACGCCGCTCACCGGTGACGGAGGGTTCGCGCGAGCGCTCGAAGTCGTGCTGTCTGTGTACTCAGTGGCGGTCTTTGCGACCCTGGCCGGCGCATTCGGTGCGTTCTGCATTGGTGGCCAACAGAAGGAGGCTGTCGCCCGTTGAGCACCCAAGCGTGCAGTCAACTCGAACGAGTCCAGAGCGGTCAACGTGAGGGCGTGGAGACGAAACGACGCATAGCCGCCCGCCTGCCAAGCGGAACGCGTTCGACCTTGTGGTGACCGTGGCGCTCAGTTCGACCCTTGCGACGATTCTGCTGAACTCCACCGTGTCGTGGGCCGGTGCCGTCGCGCCGGCGGAGGTCCGGCAGGCAGTCAGGGGCATGGTCACCGGGATGACACTTCACAGCTGGCACCGCGGCTGTGAGGTAACTTGAGCTGGAACAGAGCGGAACAGCCGGCTCTGGGTCCGTACGCCACGACTCCGGGGGGCCGTTCAGACGGAGGATGAGATGACTTCGACCGCGCACGCCTCGACACCTGTGCAGTTCGACCCAGAGCACACCGCACTGCTGATCATCGACCCGGTCAACGACTTCCTCCATGAGGACGGCGCGGCGTGGGAGATGACCAAGTCCACGGTCAAGAAGAACGACGTGGTGGCCCAGCTCGCCCGCCTCGCCGCCGGGGCCCGGCAGGCCGGCTTGCCGGTGCTGTTCGGGCCGATGGCCTACACCGAGGAGGACTACACGCAGGACCAGCTGCACCGCCGCAGCGGCATCAACCGGTTGATGTTCGAGAACAAGATGTTTCTCGCCGGCTCGTTTGGCGCCGATTTCCACTCGGACATCCAGCCCCAGCCTGGGGACATCATCCTCGTACCCCACAAGGGCACGGACGTGATGCAGACCGACCTGCCGGCCCATCTGCAACGGCTGGGCACCACCCATCTCGTGCTCGCCGGGATGACGGCCAACCTGTGCGTGGAGTCCACCGGGCGGCACGCCACCGAGCGCGGCTTCGACGTCACGTTCCTGTCCGACGCCATCGGAGCTGACAGTCTGCCTGCCTACGAGGCCTCCATCCACGTGAACTACCCGTTGATCGGGAACGCCGTGATGGAGGTCGATGACTTCCTCGCCGCAATCCAGCCGAGCCCCGGAGGAGGCGTTGCCGTGGGCGATACCGTCTACGGCTCCGACCGGGGAAAGATCGGCACGGTCGAGGAGGTCGTGCCAGCTCAGGACGGTGCACCTGCCTACCTGGTCGTACCCCGCGGACTGGTCTTCGACAAGGACACGTTCATCCCCCTGGACGCCGTCACCCACCGCGCGGAGGACCGGGTCTTCATCAACATCCCGAAGCTCGTTATCGGCAAACTGCCATGGGCCGAGCGCCCGACCGCCGAGACCGCTCGATCCAAGCTGGGCCCCCCATCCGCCGAGGTGAATGCGCTCTACCGCCACCACGCGCCCTCAGGGCTACCGGAAAAGGCCCACTGAGGGCATGCGACTGTCCCGCAGAGAACCCAACGGTCGCGCCTGAGCGGCCGTTCATACGGTCGATGCCGGGCGATGCGTCCACAGGTGAGCACTCGACCGACCGTGACTACCTCGCCGCTTCCCTGGTGCTGCGGACGGTGTAACAGCGCCGCGACTTTGCTGTCTGGGCGCGCCTCGTAGCTGACGTACTAGAGCCTGAAGGGACGCTCTGAGACGGTGGCGGTCGGCCCTGGCAAGCACGAGGGCCGGTTGATGCCGCAGGCATGTACGGACCTTCGGTGAACTGATCAGGACGTCTTGTCCGGGTCCGGGTAGCGACCGCCGGGCGGTACGACGGTGCCCTTTGGCAGCTTCGACTGGCCGCCGACGAGTGCGATGTCTCCGTCCCCGCCGATCCGGGCGTCGGCGCCGATCTCGACGTCCTGGTCGATGATGCTGCGTACGACGAGCGCTCCGGACCGTACGACAACGCCGTACAGCAGGACGGAGTCCCGTACGGTCGCGCCGGCTTCGATCCGGACGTCTGGGGAGAGCACCGAGTTGTGCACGGTCCCGGCAACGACGCAGCCGGGGGACAGCAGACTGTTGTCCACGTCGGCACCTTTGTCGATCCCCGCCGCGGCCGATCGCCCACCTGCGGTCTGGATCCGCCAGCCTGGTTCGTCGAGGTCGATCGGCGGCTCGTCCTCGAGCAGATCCATGTGGGAGTCCCAGTACGCCGGGACGGTGCCGCAGTCGCGCCAGTAGTCCTCGAAGCGGTGCTCGCGCGCCTCCCCGGCTTCGACAAGTGTCGGCAGCACCTGGTCGCCGAGATCCTCCAGCCCGCTGTCCTCTTCGACCTCTTTGGCCAGTTCATCGAGTAGATCGAGAACTCGATCCGGGGTGAACACGAAGACCTCGTTGGTGACCAGGTCGCTGGCCGGCTCGTCGGGTTTGTACGCGTAGTCGGTGATCGTGCCGTCGTCGGCGACCTGCACAACGCCGTACCGACCCGCATCGGCCTTGTCCACGCGGGTCGTCACCATGGTGACCGAAGCATCGCTGGCCAGATGGCCTTCGACCACCTCGCGATAGTCCAACTTGTAGACCGCGTCGGCGCTCACGACGACGAGCGCCCCCGGATCGAACTCCCGGATCATCGGCGCTTGCCGCCACAGCGCATCGGCGGTGCCCTGATGCCAGCCACCGCGCTCGTTGCCCTGATGTGGATGCACGACCAGCAGACCTCCGGTGGTTCGGTCCAGGTCCCACGGGCGGCCGTTGGCCAGATGATCGGACAGTGAGCCGGGGTTGTACTGCTGGACCACCCAAACATCGGCGATATCGGCCCGCTGACAGTTGGACAGTGGGAAGTCGATCAGCCGGTACATGCCGCCGTACGCAACGGCCGGCTTGGCCCGGTTCTCGGTCAGCAGCTCGAGCCTTCCGCCGGCACCACCGGCGAGTACGACGACCAGAATCCGGGTCAATGCCATGGCAGCCTCCAACCTGTCAGCCCGCCATCACACAGTAGGTCGGCCACACAGCAGGTCGCGGCCGGGTCCGCGAGAGGAAGCCGTCGAACGGGGTGCTGGTGCCGACCTAGCGAAGAACAGGCGCTTCCAGGTGGAAACGTGTGCCGACGCTGTTGGGCAAGAAAGCGTCAGGAAAGGCTGCGGCAAGCGTGTGCGTGGCTCGCCAGCCGGTGCAGTGCGCAGGCACGATGATGTCCGGTGCAAAGCGTCGGAAGGCTTCGCAGATCCTCGGAATCAAGGGTTCGAACAGTGGCCCGTTCAGATGGAAGCCACCGAGAATGGCGTGAACCTTTTCAACCCCGGTCAGCCGCTGCGCGTAGGCGACCGTATTCACCACCCCGGCATGACCGCAGCCAGTCATCACGACCAGGCCTCGGTCGCGCACGTTCAGGACGACCGCTTGATCGTCGAGCACCAGGGGATCGGGGTCCCACCGTGATCCACGGTGAACCTCCTGGAGTGGGAAGCCCAGTTCGAAATCGTTGGTACGGTCGACCTCGCCGGTCACCAGGACCGCGTCGTGCAGCAGGAAGGACGGTTGCCGATTCTCGATGATGTCGAAGCCGACGGCCTCGAGCGCTGACTTGCTCGTGGAAGGCAATTCCCAGGGCTCCCGACCGGGAAAGGTGACCCGACGCCGACTCCAGAAGTCCGGATGTATCACTACCGGAAGATTCGAGTGGCCAAGCATCCGAGTGAAGCCGTCGAGCCCGGTGGTGTGGTCGAAATGCCCGTGGCTCAGGACCACCGCCTCGAT